>NZ_JBAKAZ010000040.1:0-30733 GCF_038155185.1 Psychromonas aquatilis | reverse complement strand
TGAAGTGTGTTCTTTTATTTATTGCACTTGCAAGGGAGGCTGAAGCCACCGCCCCAAAGTCAAAACAAGGTTCCTGAAAAAGAAGTCGCAGAGCTTCTCCGCTCATGATACTAAACTGGCGCTTAATTCGCCCGCCGCCACAAAGTAGCATTTCTGACAGAAGTGATTTTAAGTATTCTAGATTTATAGAGCACTCTTCAAATATTTCGAACGCTTTACTAGTAGTATTAACGTTCGCTTCGGGGCGGTAACTTTAGTCTCCCTGCTTGCGTCAAAATAAAAAAACAAACTAAACTTCATCTAAGTAAAATATAGAAGAATCAACACACTAGGAGGGCAAAGAAGTCTTAAAGTATTGTGATTAAATACTTTTAAGACTTCTATTATTTGAATCGTCTATTAAAGCTCAATCGCTTCTGCTACAACTTTCAAAGAAAGCCCGGCTTTTTGCTGTTGTAACACCTCTTTCTCTAACATCGCAAAAAGGTCATTTTCTTTAAATAGAACCGCTGGAATATCTATTTGTAACTGCTTTCCTTCAAACTTAATTTTAGCAAGCTGCTGTGGAAAATCACGACGCCCATGGGTCAGAATAATCGCTAAACGTAAAAGTTGCACTATTTGGTAATATTCATCTTTAGAAATCACATCAAAAGTAATTGGTGAATTAATCTTACCTCGATGATCCCCAACCATAGCGGCAATAATTTGTTGTCCTTGCTCGCTAAAACCCGGCATATCACTGTGTTCAATAATATAAGCACCGTGTACTTGGCGTTTTTTAGAGTGAATATTAATACCAATTTCATGCATTAACGCCGCGTATCGGAGAAACATAAAACGAGTTTCATCGATTGCCTTGCCTTGCTCAGCCAGTTGCTGGTTAAACAATTGCAACTGTAATAACACGCGCTTACTAAATACTTGGTCGATACGATGCAAATGTAATAAGTTAGTGACAGTACGATCACGAGGTAGCATTTTCTCTTCGGTACTACTCAACCCATACAAGACACCTTCTCGCAACGCCGATGTACTGATATTGATGTTTTTAACCGAGAACTCATCCATAAAACTACTCACGATGGCTAAGGCACCTGCGGTGAGCGTAAAACGGCTTTCTTCAATACTACTTAATCCTAAGTTATCAAAGCTCTTAGCCTCAATAAAACGAGCAATTAAACGTCTTACCCGCTTTTCAGTAATATGACTATCACCATGTAGTTCTAACATACACTGTTTGATCACTTTGAAAGAGCCAGAAGTGCCTAGTACCCCCTTCCAACCTAACGCTAAGCATTCTTCGACAATAGGTGCTAAAACGCTACGCGCTTCCGCCTGCGCTAAACGCATACTATCAGCAGTTATTTTGTCATCATTAAAGAAGCGTGTCGCAAAAGATCGGGAGCCCATTTCTAAACTGCGTGCAAACTTAATTTTAAAGCGCTTACCAATAATAAACTCAGTACTTCCACCACCGATATCCATTACAAAGGTGGTGCCTTTGAGCGGATAAGTATGTGCAACACCTTGATAAATCAAAGTCGCTTCTTTTTCGCCGCTGATCACTTCAATAGGGTAAGGAAATACTGCTTTGGCACGTTCAATAAACTCATCGCTATTCACTGCAACACGTAAACTATAAGTCGCCACTACTCTAACAGCTCGACAAGTTAATCCAGATAACTGTTGATTAAACTCAGCAAGACAATCTAAACCGCGTTGAATAGCTTCTTCTGACAAGTGTTTGTTTTGATCAAGGCCGCTGGCTAAACGCACACTTTTTTTACTGGTAAAAACAGTTTGAATACAGCCTGTTAACTCTCTTGCAACAATTAAGTGAAAACTATTTGAACCTAAATCAATAGCGACTAAATGGCAGTCCTCATTCATATCTATTCCTTTCTCTATTCATGTTAGTTAGATAAATCATTTTACCTGCTAGAGGTTAACCTTGGTTTTGTAGCGCTAATAAAAACTCAACTCCCCTTAATAATGTCTTGGTTTAAATTATTAAGATAGTCATATATTACCATTTGTGAACGGCATAACACTTGATCTTTTTTAGGCTAGATCCGCTTTATCGCAATATTGATTAGTCATCATGGTCAAAAAACTTAAACTCTTTGCTTTGTACTAATGACATGCTTAACTTGATATTCAGTGTTACTAATCAGGTTAATGACGGTACTAAAAGACTCTTTTTTATGACGACTAGAAAATGCCTCCCAATTAATGCTACAAACACTTAATACTAACGCCTAAAAATACTTGGCATAAGTTATGTTTTAGTATTTGCTTTAACCGCCTCAGCTTGTTCAAATATTTCTTTGTATACTTCATCACGACTTACTGGCGGATAACCAAATTTAGCCAACACCAAGATTAACTCTACTTTTAACATCGCTTTAATATCATCTCGGTGATTCCAGTCCGTAAACTTCGCTTTCTGATCTACAATTTTTTTGACTTCTTTCGCTAGTTCAATGAGTTTATCTTCTGGGTAATCAAAGTCATAACGAACCGCTAAGGTTTTTAATGCGTCATAAAAAGCTTTTTCTTCGATATCAATTCCTAGCTCATCACCAGCATTCATTTCTTTTTTTACAGCATAAATTTCACCGACAATACTTTCAGCAAAATCATCTAAAACATTGCCAGCATATATGGTCTCATCTTTACGTTCGTTATAGCGTTCAACCAATGCTTCAAAACGTTTGGTGAAATCAGTGCCTTGTACTTGGTTTACTTTCTTTAATTCGCCAATCGCTTTAGCTAACAACTGTTGTAATATCTTAATCTTGGTATTGGGAAGCTTAATCTGTTCAATTTTAGCAATGTAATCATCATTGAAAATATCAATCTCTCCCCCGCTTTCATTACCCAGTTTAAAGATCTCTTCTACGCCATCACTTTGTAATGCTTCAGAGAGCATTTCACGTACTTTTGCATTCATCTGCGCTGCATCAGGCACTTCGCCAGTACTAAGTTTAAAAACAATAGAGCGAATCGCTAAGTAGAAGTGGATATGATTACGCTGATCTTCGCTTATTTTTTCACTACCACAACAAACGTCATAAGCCGCTTTTAAGCGTTTCACTATATCGATAAAACGTTTTCTACGCTTTTCAGTCACTAATACAAACTCAGCCGCATGATTTAAACAATTTAACTGTGCGACTGCTTGGCCAGTAAAGTACGGAGCAGAATCGAATGTGTGGAAAGCATCCCTTAACAAAGCGAGGTGATTTTTAACTTCAATAATAGAGGCTTCAACATCTTCAAAATTGGTTTCATCGGTTTTAGAGTATTGCGCTAAGGCTTTATTCATGGCTGATTTAATGCCGATATAATCAACCACCAAGCCTTTATCTTTACCTTCAAACTGACGGTTAACACGAGAGATAGTCTGGATTAAACTGTGTTTTTGAATGGGTTTATCGATATACATGGTATCTAAAAATGGCACATCAAAACCGGTTAGCCACATATCAACCACGATGGCGATTTTAAAGTTTGAGTTCTTATTTTTAAACTGTGTATCTAAGGCTTTACGTTGGTCTTTTCCACCAAGTAAGTTATACAAACGTTCTACATCATCTTTACCACGGGTCATGATCATTTTCACCCGTTCAGAAGGTGCGGCAATACGCCCTTCGCTGATCGCACGCTTGCGTTCAATGTCAGATAACTCATTGGCATTATCTGTATCTATTTTTTCAAACCAAGCCGGGCGTAATATTTCTAGTTCTTGGTATAGTTGATAAGCAATACCACGAGAACTACACACAAACATAGCCTTACCCGCAACCGTAGAGCCCTCTTCAACACGTTTTTCATAATGCTCGACAAAATCCTTAGCTAACGCACTAATACGATCAGGGTCGCCTAAAATGGAATTCATATTCGCCGTTGCTTTTTTACTCTCTTCTATCTGTAATTCATTACTGCCTATAGCTTCACAGTCTTTATAATACTGTTCAATCTCTTTGAGTTTATTATTGTTCAAACACACTTTTGCAGCGCGTCCCTCGTAAACAATACGCACTGTAATTTCATCTTTTACCGATTCAGTCATGGTATAAGAATCAACAACCTGACCAAATACATCTAAGGTTGCATCCACTGGTGTACCGGTAAAGCCAACATAAGTCGCATTAGGTAAAGAGTCGTGTAGGTATTTTGCAAAACCAAAGGTTTTCTTAACGCCCTTTTCTGTCACAGTCACTTTTTGATCTAAATTGACTTGGCTACGGTGCGCTTCATCGGAAATACAAATCACATTACAGCGATCCGTTAATAGCTCGGCATCTTCAGTAAATTTATGAATGGTCGTTAAAAACAAACCACCACTGTTACGACCTTTTAATAACTCACGTAAATGGCTACGGCTAGTGATCGTGGTAATCGTATTATCACCAATGTAGGTTTTAGCATTACCAAATTGCTGTGATAACTGGTCATCTAAATCGGTTCGGTCAGTGATTAAAATAATCGTTGGGCTTTTAAAATCGACACTTTTCATCAACAAGCGTGATAAAAACTGCATGGTATAGCTCTTACCACAGCCCGTTGCACCGAAGTAAGTCCCCCCTTTACCATCCCCCAATGGCTTTTGATGCACTTTGATATTCTCAAAGAGTTTTTTGGCCGCATAATATTGTGGATAGCGCGGTACAATTTTTATCTCTTTTTTACTGGTGTCAGGGAAAAACACAAAGTGGCGCATCACATCACGTAAACGCGCTTTATCAAATAAACCTTGAAGCATAGTATGTAAGGAGTTTATGCCATCTTCAGCCACCAGCTCTTGGCCAGTCACTTTGCCCCAAGAGTAAAAGAATTGATAAGGGGCAAACAAGTTTCCCACTTTGTTATTCACGCCATCACTGATCACACACAGAGTATTAAATACAAACAATTGTGGAATATCACGACGATAACGAACGGTTAACTGTTTAAAGGCTTCAAATATTGGCGCTTTTTCGCGTATCGCACTTTTAAACTCAAATACAACGAGCGGTAATCCATTGATATACAAAATAGCATCAGGAATACGCTTTTCACCCGTTGCACCGACAATTTCTAACTGGCTAACGACTCGATAAATATTGCCGTCGTCTGTCGTTTTGTTTGCTTTAGCATCTGCTAAGTAAGCGACATTATCTTCGGCTACCTTTAACGTTTCTTGGTTGACTACAGAATTAACAACGGCATCATCAGTAATACCTGGTAATAACGATTGTTTAACAGACGCTTCGACATTGTCGTAATCAAGCAGTTGAATATACAAATCTTTTTGAGAAGCACTACCCGCAGTACTAGCAGATTCGCGTTTTAATAAAAAACCATCACTCAACCACTGACAAAACGTTTTGTTACTGTCGTATAAATCACTGGCAGGCAGGGTTTCTAGTTTGCGAATAATCGATTCAATTTCACCGCCAGTAATGCCCGCACTTTCATAACGCTTGGCTAAGAAAGCCCGTAAATCCGCTTTAATTAACACTTCAGATTGAGCTCGTACACCATCAACTAACAACGGATGCTCACCACCTTTACTGTGTGGGTAACCTTGCTCGCCTAACAGCTCAATAATCGCTTCTTCTAATTTGGCTTCAGTGAATTTCATTTATTAGCCTACCTATCTCCATCAGTAATGTTCAAAGTGGTCTTAAAACATTGCATGCCTTCGGTTAAATTTACATCCATCCAGTATTGTAAGTACAGGTTACCTAGACTTTCGTTATTTTCGTACGCGACATACTTTAATTTAATTAATTGTTTTTCAGATACTTCAGCAAATTTAATGTGCTCAAATATGTCTTTTGATGTTAACAGCGAATGATTCACATCTGTAAAACTCATTCTAAAAACTTCGATCGCACCAATATGACATAAATAGTCATTTCCATATCCATCAATAAATGTAATTCGATTATTTGAGGCAGTTCTTTGGTCATAACTCGCCTTATGAAGTGTTTTCTTTAAATTGTCATCTCCAACAAACATAATTGGATTTTTAATATGCTTAGCTAATTCTAATACGTCTATTATATTACTTTCTGCATTATCATATTCAAAACAATCAGTTATTGTATAACGCAATAGCTCTCTCAATATATTAACTTTAATATCATTATTAATAATTCTCTTGAAACTATCTTCTTCGTTGATTGTTCTATTTTCTTCAAGCCCAACTGCAATTTTTTCCTTAGCATAATCAATCAAATAAACCTGAAAGAATTTTTGATCTGTTATATCAAGGTTTGTGCTAAATCGTTTAAATAATTTAATTGGAAATAAAGGAGAGTTGCTAACGGCAATTAAAGATTCAGAGCATACTTTACCAAAATAAGTTAATAACTCTTGGTCTACTTCAGCATCATTTACTATTTTGTGTTGACGATTTTTAACCTGTTCAATAACTTTCTGTACAGAAGTTTTAAAGTTTTCTATATTACTAGTAAGCTCTTCTTCAGCCATTAAAATAGAACCATCTATTTCTTCTGCAATTTTCAACCAGGTTTGTAAGTCTTCGATCAGTGTTTTTTGATCCATATGACTAAAGGTAGCTGAAAATATTATATCAAACCATTTATGTGCTAATTGCCATTCATGCGTAGATAAAGAAATAGCAATTTCAACATATGCTTTATTCATACTACAAACATCATTTCGCCCCCAGCCTGAATAGATTCGCCCTGATACTCTTTTTTGTTCATTAACTCGACTAAATGATTCAAGAACTTTAGATAGCCAAGAACCATAACTTCCTTCACCATAATGCGCATAATCTCTTTGCCTTATGAATGCACCAAGCAGATCACTACAGTTTGAAATAGCTCCTGTAGTTCGATTAATAGTTCCATTAATAGTCCCGGTTGGATGAATTGCAGCACCAGATAGTAAAGCTTTTATATATTTATTTATAGAGTCCTTTTTGTCTGACTTTGGCTTTAATAATATATAACAAGCCGTAATAACTCTTAGATCAAAAGCTGCATTCTTTAATGCGATATCAAAAGCGGGTATAAGTTTAAAGTCATCTCCTTTCAGTATGGATTTCCAAGGCTCTATATTACTACTTTCAAATAGAATTCGATGCGTCACCAATTCAGAATTCCATCTATATTTCTCATGAAACAACTCTCTTGAGGAAACTTTTTTAATCCAATTATTGAGCATATCAACTCCCCAACCAGCAGCTTCAAAATTATCATATCGAAGCGCAGTAATCGCAGTTTGAGCAGTGAATTCTAAGTGTGTTATTAACAAAGGTAAGGTTTGCTTTATATTCTCAGAGTGCATCTCTCTTGGTCCAATATAATCTAACCACGATTCCCATGAACCTACAAAATCATATAAAATGTCTTCATACTTGTTTAAAATCATCATATCGGTAGTGTTAAAGCTAAAAGAACGCCACTCCATCAACAATACCCAATTAAAATAATTACCTTGAATTAGCTTAAATCCTTCTTCCTCGACTAAGTCCTCCCTTCTAGAAAATATACGTTTATGCAAGTAAAGAACCTCGCCATAAAACTCTTTATTATCCGGAATTAACTCCACAGCTAATTTTGACACTTGATAATATTCAGACATAATTTCATCTAAATACCTTCGACTAAAAAAACTAGTAGTAGGTAATAAGAGCCAATTATCAGGCTGATTACTATCGTTGATAAAACCCAGTGCCGAGGCTATTTCAATGTGCCATTTTACAATGTTATCTAATGACGATTTAAACTCACCAATATTCTTTTCTCTTAATGCATCATGAGTTGACCCTATAACAGCTTGAATCATTGACGTTAAACTTTTATCACCTTTATCTTCAACTTGTTTAGTAGAGAAACTAAGACGAATTAACAATTTAGAGAGCCTGCTTAGATTTAGACCAGAGTATTTTATTAGGGATAAACGAGGATTCGGACGACTGTACCAAATTGGCTGTACAACAAACTCAGCTCCTTCATTTAATTTAAAGTTCCATCCAACCAAACCTTTAGCAACAAACCATTTTGATAACCATAAACTCGAGACCCAATAAGTAAATCCTAGCTTATAGCTTTCGAAACGTATGACGGTATTAATTAAACGAAAAGATACATTGTAAATTTCAAGGGGAGTTTTTGAAGGCTTACAAATTTCTTTATATTTGTCATCGGAAAGTTTATAGGTTCTAACTTTAAATAGCCTTTCATCAGGGATAAATAAGTACTTATTCTGTATTGCGTTATGAAGCAATAATTTTTTCAATCGCTTTCTGATATCAAACTCACAAAGCTCATGCATAGTAAAGCGAACAATTAACCGGTCTCGTTTAGCGTCATCTAACATTAAGAATGTTGTACTGAAAAACCAACTTGTGAGTAATACATTAAACGTCAGCCATAATGCTGAGGTTAAACAAATTGCAACATAAGTTGACGGGGCTAAACTAGCACTAAAAAAATAACCCACAATGATAAAGATGGATAAAAACAATCCGCTCAAACCAGCAAACATAAATCCCGAATACATTTGATAAATCGGAAATATAATTTTCTTCGCAGATTTATTTTGAAAAAGAACACCAATAAGACCGATTACTAATGGGTAAACAACACCTACAATGGTTAGCTGCCCAGCAAGAAAAATACCTTGCCACTCAATAAGTTTTCTCCAATGAGGAAAGTAACTAATTGCAATTGAACCAATTACCCCCTTCCAAACTACTAAATTCACAACAATTAGAACAGAAATAATAACCATTAATGCAATATAAAAACGATGCCGCTGAGACCAACGTAAAATACTCTTTTCTAAATAGCTCCATTTACTCGCTAAAAATACCTCGTTTTGATACAAAGTTTCATTAATGTCTTTATCGACATTATATTGAAGTGTATTTAGTATTTTACCGAAAATTTTAAGCACTATTAGATACTCTCCGTTTTAGAGGGAATTTGTAATTCGCCTGATATTAGCTTGGGTAAAAGTGTGTCTCGAAGTCTTATTAGTTCAATATTTTGCATATTATTATTAAGAACTTTTTCAAATAATAAACTTACTGTTGTACTAAACTTATTAGTTAATAATTCTCCCGAAAAAGGTAAGTTTATTGACTTAAAGGTTTCACGGGTTATCGTATTAAAAACGGAGCCATGACCTCGTTTTTGCAAGTCAGAAACTTGATACCTAGTTAAAAAATAAATAAATTCATCCGATATATCGTTCTTGCCATTAATACCGTAGCAAGATTGGTTCATTGCCATAGGAGTGGCCACAAGAGCACATTTTCCAACAGTCCCTCTTGCACTAATGATTGTGGTTCCTGATCGTAATATTTTTGTTGACGACTTCTCTACGCCCAGTTTTGTAACATGCTTATCAGTATCAACCACAAATACATCACTATCGTTTGGAGCGTCTACAACAGAAAACCAAGGAATATCACCATTCCAATATTCTTCAATACTTGTTTTAGGTGTACCACCACCTGTTAAATTAATTAAAGACTCAAAGGTAACAAGACTCCAGCCCTTCGGAACCCAGCCGTTGATGCCAATTGATGGTTCGTCGGTTGGTTCAAACTCGCTTGGAAAGTGTTGATGGGTATTTTCTGCTTGTGATGCTTGTGTCAGTGCGATGTTATTTTCAGTCTCCGCTAGGTTATGCTGTGTTAGTTTGGTTTGTAGTGTTGGGTTATCTTGCAATACCTGTAAGCGTGATGTCGCACGTTGTACTAATGCTGCAGGCCAGGCACTTGGGAGATTTTCTAGGTTAAAATCAGCCTTAGCTAATGCGTTGTCAAACACAGGATCAAAATCAACAAACCAGCTTTTAAACAAGGTCTGCGCCATTTTTTCAAGCGTTTGGTTGGTTTGTTGGTTGAGCTCTATTTTACGTTCTAACGTATTCAATTGCTTCGCAATTCCACGCCTAACATCCTCAGGAGGACAATAAAACTCAAAAGCATAAATATCTTTAATGGTTATACTTGCCTGATTCGCACTTCCTTGAGCTGTTGCAATTATATAGTCAGAAAATCTCTTAGATTTCAAAAGTGAGTATAAATATTGCTGATCATATTTCGTTTCAGTTTTGACCTTAAATCTGACTGCATTTTGGTTTAACAAAAAGCCATTACAACTTTTTGGAACTTTGATAACTTTCCCAACAACTGAAGCTGGATTTTTGGGCCACGATCCAACAGTAGCAATAATTACATCATTTTCACTTAATACAAAATTACCTTTATCTATTGTTTTCTCAATTGAGATATACCTTAAATCTGAAGTATCAATTGAATCATGGGTCAAATTACTTACTCTAACAATCCCGACACCGCCATCAACATAATCCTTAGATTTAAAAGCAAAACCTTTTTGATGAGATGCAAACTCCCCTAGTCTAATTTGCTGCCAATTACTCCCCATAACCCAGCGCCTCCAAGTTTTTACGGATCGCTTTATCAAGCTCTTGCGCTTGGTTCATTTGGCTATAGAGGGTTTGGCTGAGTTCGGTCATTTTAGTTTCGAAGGGAATACCATCGTCAACAAGTTCAGCGGCGCCAACATATCGACCGGGTGTTAATACATAATCGTTGGCTTTCATATCCTCAAGGGTTGCTGATTTACAATAACCCGCGATATCTTGGTATTCTTTTCTTGCTTTCTCGCCTTCAACAACCAGTTCTTCGCCGCGCCAAACGTGGTAAGTTTCGGTTATTTCGGCAATATCATCGTTGGTTAATTCTTTTAAGGTACGGTTAACCATAGAGCCCATTTCACGTGCATCAATAAATAAGGTTTCCCCTTGGCGATCACGGCGTTTTAATAAGCCTTTTTCATCATTGCCACGTTTGTCTTTACTTATGAACCATAAACACACGGGAATTTGTGTGGTGTAAAACAGTTGCCCCGGTAAGGCGATCATACAATCGACTAAATCGTTTTCGATGATTTTTTGACGAATGTCGCCTTCACCACTGGTATTTGAACTCATTGAGCCGTTGGCTAATACAAAACCAGCTGTACCATGCTCGCTGAGTTTTGAAATTATGTGCATGATCCAAGCGTAGTTAGCATTACCTGTTGGTGGTGTTGGATAACCTGCCCAACGTGCATCATCGACTAATTCGTTATCAGCACGCCACTGTTTTTGGTTAAACGGAGGGTTTGCCATAATATAATCGGCTTTTAAATCGGGGTGTTGGTCTTTAAAGAAACTATCGCCTGCTACGTCACCTAAGTTACCTGAAATACCACGTACTGCGAGGTTCATTTTCGCCAGTTTATAGGTGGTATTGGTATATTCTTGCCCGTAAATAGAGATGTTTTTTTGGTTGCCGTTATGGCTGTTAATAAATTTAAGCGATTGCACAAACATACCGCCTGAGCCACAACACGGGTCATAGATTTTACCTGAAAACGGCTCAATCATATCGGCAATCAGCGTAACAATGGATTTTGGCGTATAGAACTCACCACCGCCTTTACCTTCAGATGCCGCAAATTTACCTAAAAAGTACTCATAAACACGGCCGACTAAATCTTCTTCGCTTTTAGCTTCTTCTGCGTTATCAGCACTTTCTTTAGCGATGGTGTCGATATTGTTAATGGTATCGATTAATGCAGACAGTTTACTGCTATCTAACCCTAAACGAGAAAAGTAGTTATCAGGTAACGCGCCCGCTAATGATTTATTGCTTTTTTCTACGGCATGTAACGCTGAGTCAATTTTTACCGCGATATCGTCTTGTTTGGCGTTCATTTGAATAAATGACCAACGTGCGTCTTCAGGTAAATAGAAGATATTTTCCATGGTGTAAAACTCCACCATATCGATATATTCATTACCGTACTCTGCAACAATGGCATTTTTACGCACTTCAAACTTATCACTAATGAATTTAAGGAAGATAAGGCTTAATACGATGTGCTTGTATTCAGCAGATTCAACACTACCACGCAGTTTATTGGCTGCATCCCAAAGGGATTCTTCAAAACCAACTTTTGATTTTTTTGTCGTTTTTTTAGCGGGAGATTTTGCCATGATGTTTACCTAAAACGTTGTTTGAAAGAGCTTACTTTTTAATAGGCTATCATTGTACCGAACTATTCATAAAATTTTTACTTTTAAATCAAGAGGATCTACACATATTGAACAATATGTGCCAGAGAGACTATTTTACATTTACAAGCTGTATATAAAAACAGCCAAAATTGCAGTGCTTCTTGAACATTAGTACAATATATGAGCAGTTTAATATTGACTGTTAATACGTTACATCACATAAAAATTATTGAGAGGTTCAAAATGGCTATAAATATTCGTGGCAATGCAGATAGTAAGAACGGTAGTAATAACAGCTATACAATACCTGGTCGAGGGATAGTCACTCGTGCACAATTAGTTAAAGAGACAATTAACGGCCAACACCCAAATCATCATGTCGTAACAAATAAGAGCGGTAAAAAAGCAATAAGAGCCAACCCTGATAAAACTAAAAATAATAATATAGATAAGTAAGAGACAACTTTGTGGGAAAGGATTCCCTGTTAATCCTTGTTACCCGTTAACGCCTCTATTAGCTTGCGTTTTCCTTCATCATTCAGTTTTCCACCTCATAAATGAAAGTAAAATTAAATATTTAATTAAAAACTATCTTATTTGAACCTTTTTATTTTAATTAAATCATATTTAAGCTATTATTTATTTATATAATAAAAAAGGGTCATTTATGAACAACAATTCAATTTTAAAAATTCGGACTGAAATTGATGAGTTACACAAGTCGCTTGTTGAAACTGTCGATGAGCTAGAATCAAAAGCCACTAATCCAAGTGATGGTGTTGATCTTAATGATATGAATGAATTAGCCAAGCTGATGAAATATAAACGGAAGAAGATTGGCATTTCAATGGAGGACTTGGAGCTTCAAACTAGCCTTTCATATTCAACACTCAAACGCATGTTTTCTAACCCGTCGAGCGCCCGTTTTTCAAGCGTTATCATGGTATTAAAAGAGCTAGGGATAAAATCATGGGCAGAAAAGTAAATGTTTTTATGTTTGGAGTGTTGGCTGGAACACTCGAAGAAAAAGCCGATAAATACGTTTTCACTTACAATGAAAACTACAAAGGTAAACCGCTATCGCTAAGTATTCCTACCTCCGCTCTAGTTCATGAAAGCAAGGAGTTACACCCATATTTCAAAAGCTTAGCACCTGAGGGTTGGCTAAAGAAAAGGTACTCTGAAATACAGAAGATTGATGAAAGAGATACATTCGGATTTTTAATAGCAAATGGAACTGATCTGCTCGGTGCCATTACAGTCGAGTCCATCACCAAGTAGTTCCGAATACAAGATATAAATGAAGTTAATAAACTTAAGAGAAAACGATGAATTTAAATAGATGCCTAATTACGCTGGAGCCACTTAAAGGAGAAAAAGAACTCAATTCAGGCTATACAAAAAAAGGGATTAAATACCTTACGGGAAACGTCTCGACAAAAACGACATTGCCTTTCACTAGAAGTGAGTTTATTGAAGTTGAGCCAGTTAATCAAAAAGGCATGAGCATCTCTGGCTATCAACCAAAATTATCGCTGTGTATCATAAATAACCAGTTTAATGTTGTAAAAAATAGCGCCGCTTACATCCTAAAACCATCCCCCGAACAATTTCCAATGCTTGCAGAAAATGAGCATGCAATAATGCTTGTTATGCAAAAGTTAGGCTTTGATGTCCCCCCGTTCGGTCTTGTTGGGTTTGCAAAAGAGAAAGATGAAGATCCTACTGAATATGCTTTTATTATTAAACGCTATGACAGAGTGAGCGAATTAGAAAAAATACATCAAGAGCAGTTAGACGGCTCTATGAATGTTGCTGACAAGTATGGAAAAATAGATGATGTTTCAAAAGTCAGTTACGAACAAGTGTGCAAATTTTTAATCGAGAACATTGACTCAAGCCTAAAGTTTAAACAAGACCTTTTCTTGCGGATAGTCTACGCTTACGTACTTGGAAACAATGACTTACATTTGCGTAATTTTGGAATACTAGTCCCTAAAGTTGGGCGAGAAAGCTTAGCACCCGTTTATGACTATGTATCAACCATTCCGTATTTTGAAGGTGACCCTTTAGCCTTACCGCTGTTAGCGCTAGAGGAAAATGAAACAGATTTAGCGCCTGGCTTTAACACAGAACATGGTACCTACATAGGATATGATTTTATCTTATTTGCTAGGGCAATCGGTATTAGTGAGAAAATGGCATTAAAACTACTCCATGATGCAACCAATAAGAATGCTTCCGTTATTCTAGATACCATTAACGCTAGTTATATGAAATATGAACACAAAGATAAAGTGAGTAGTTGTATAAATCTACGATTAAAAGCGCTCAAAGAAACTGATTACCACCCTCTTTAGTCAGTAGCATAGCCAATAATGTAGTTATTAACATAGTCAGTAACATAGTCATCCAATAAGCCTTACCGCTAATAATTAGAGATAAAGCAAAATTAAACCATGTGTTGAAGTAGGCCTTTAGTAACAACGTGTCGCTGAAAGTAGAGTATAAATATATCTTACTGTCATCTAATTATTGCAGCGACACAAACACTAAAATAACTCTTTCAGCGCGACTTACTTAACTGCCAATGGCTTTTTTGACATACACATCAAAACGATTATTTTTCATTTTAATGCTCATGCTTGGCTTTTTATCATTTAGAAATGGTGCATAGTCTGGACGTTTTACAACCACTCGATATTTTGCCGCATTTAAAGCCACTTCCAATAAATTATCTGCATCTAGGTCAGCACCGACAATACCTTGAAATACACGCATCTCTTTTTTGACTAATGCCGATTTCTTTTTATGTGGAAACATTGGATCTAAGTAAACAACATCAGCTTGATGATCTTTTAAGTAATCATAACCACTTGCGTGAGTTAAACGCATTCGTTGTTGCATCCAATCACCTATTTCAGCATCTAAATAGGCACGCTCTAAGCCATCTTCAAGCAGCGCAGCAGCAACAGGGGAACGTTCTACCATATCGACGCGACACCCTAACGAAGCCAAGACAAAAGCATCTCGCCCTAATCCTGCAGTAGCATCAATCACATGTAATGTTACACCTGACTTTATACCGACAGCTTTGGCAATAGATTGTCCTTTACCGCCACCAAATTTACGACGATGCGCTACAGCACCTGAGGCAAAGTCAACAAAAACCAAGCCCTGTTGTTTGTCATCAAGTTGCTCTAAGGCAAGATATTCAGGTAATAAGCGAAGTTGAAAATGTTCACTGCGAGGAGACAAAAAGCCCCATTTCTCACGTAGTTTTTTTGCTTTAGGCGCAAGAATATTTTCATTACAGATCAAAGCAATATCCATTTTAGACCTTTTTTTATTCATTGATATTTTTATTTATAGTAAAAAAAAGCCAGTCACTTGACTGGCTTTCATATTCTACAACACAAGTTGCTTATGTATCACATTAACCTTAAAGAGGCGTAATGATATACAGTAAATCACCGCTTGATACTTGTTGTCCATTTGTATTGAGAATACGCTCAATACGGAACTTAGTATTTGCATCATAAAGTACTGAGTCTTTACGATTAAAGCTTGAAAGTGTAATTGGCGAGAACATTTTCATTGCTTCCATTAAGCCTAATGTTTGCTCAATGTTTACAATATCCCCTTCCATTACAAAGTCCGGCTCAGAAGGCGAAGAAGCTCGGTAGAATATACCAGCACTTTGCGCAATTACTTTCAACTCATTACTACCATCAACCTGAATAGACTCAGCTGCACCTTCAAGACCTGAAGCTGCAGATGCTTCCATTTCATCAATCATTGTTTGTTGATCAAGTTTAGCCATGAACTTAGGTAGGTAAGTTGTATCGTAATCGCCACCCAAGAACGTTTCATCTTTCAAGATACGTTGCAATAATGGAATGTTTGTTGCGATCCCTTTAATGCTTACTTTATCTAAGAATGCTAATAACTTGTTAATGGTGTCATTACGGTCTTTACCATGACAGATAAACTGTGCCACTAAGCTATCGTAATAAGGTGATACTTCTTTACCTGTTGCAATCATTGACATAATTTCAACATCATCTTGCTCAGGAATGATACATTCAACAACTTTACCAGGATGAGGTAGTAGTTGCATAACACCTTCAGAGTCTATGCCCGCTTTTTCAGCTGTAACACGTACTTCGATAGCATAACCTTCTTTCTTAGGTGTTAATGCAGAAATATCAGCACCTGATGCGATATCGTATTGTGCTTTTACAATATCAATACATGATGTCGCTTCCGTTACTGGATGCTCTACCTGTAAACGTGTGTTCATTTCCATGAAGTAGATTGCATCTGCATCTAAGTCGTAAATAAACTCAACCGTACCTGCACCCATGTAATCAACTGCATTAGCTAATGCGGCGGTATGTTTCAATGCTTCTTGCTCTAATTTCTCAGGCAGCATTGTTGATGCAGATTCTTCAACCACTTTTTGGTTATTACGTTGTACAGAACAGTCACGAATACCCAATACTTTCGTATTACCAAAGGTATCACGTAGTAATTGTACTTCGATATGACGAAGTGATGTAATGTATTTCTCTAGGTACAAGTCACCATTACCGAATGCACCACGTGCTTCAGCAGATACTTGATTGAAGCCTGCAAACATATCTTCAGCTTTATTAATGACTAAGATACCTTTACCGCCACCACCATTTACCGCTTTAAGCAGTACTGGGTAACCCATTTCATTTGCAATATCTAGCGCTTGCTCAGCACCGCTTAAGATACCGTGTGAACCAGGTACAACAGGTACACCGTTAGCTTGAGCTGTCTTGATTGCGTTTGATTTGTTACCCATAGTTAACATACTGTTCATGCTTGGGCCAACAAAGTTAATGTTGTGGCTAATACATAAGTCAGCAAATTGTGGGCTCTCTGATAAGAAACCAATACCTGGGTGTAACGCATCAACTTGCTCGTATTCTGCAACTTTTAATACAGAACCTGCATTTAAGTAACTTTCGTCAGAGGTATTACCACCTAAACAAACAAGTTTATCACCTTCACCTAACATATCTGCTGGTACAGAAGTCATATCAGGGTCTGAGGCAACAAGTACCACGTTAATATTATTCTGTTTTGCAATACGGATAAGTTTAACCGCAGTACAACCACGTGCATGGATTAATACTTTCTTCACTGGGTGCATTAATTGACGAGGATCAGATTTAGAGAATTGATCTTCATCTACAAGGTTACAAACAGGAACAAAACCAGACAGAGCACGTTGAATTGTTTCTTCAACTGTTGCTACAGGCATTGGCATGTTTTCATCAATAACACGTAGTTTCTCATTCAAGTCATCTGAAAATGGGTTAATGACTAAACCATCCATTGCACCAGGTACGCGAGATAAGTAGTTTGATAATGTTGATGTTGATGGCAAGTATGCAGGTACAACCATTTGTCCAGCAAACGGCATGTTAGTACCTGATAGGTAATAGGTTTGTGCCATTGGGTGTGTTACAAAACTTGCTTGTGCTCCACCAGTACAGTCACCGTAACCAAACATAACAACCGGCAAATCGTTATCACGAATAAAACGTGTAATACGGTCATTAACAACTGACATTGAGAATAGTGCTGCTGCACCTTCTTTGGTTTGCATACCACCAGAACTGATGAACGCAATAACCGGTAAATGTTGTTTTGCACATTTAACTAATAACGCACAGAATTTCTCAGCACTTGCCATATCAAAGGCACCTGCTTGGAAAGATAAGTTAGATACAGCAATACCAACACGTTGAGTCTCACCGCTCTCTAATTTAAAGTCACCGGTACCTGTGATTAAACCACACGGTTTAATTTTCTTATCTAGCGCGTCTTCCACTGATAAACGGAAACCAGGGAACTCTAATAAGTTCGCTGTCATTAAGTCTGCACTTGTTTCTTCAAAATTAGTGAAGAACTTATCAAGAATAGCTGTGTGTGAATTGTTCTTTTTGTTCTTCTCTGAACGTAATACCGCTTGAATCAATAGATCTTGGTAACCCATTGTTAGACGATTCCAGAAGTCTTTACGACGACCGATACGTACAGGGTTAATTGCACCATTGTACGAGCTTTCATCTTCACGGCTATTGTAATATTCAGGCAATAGTTTTTCGAACAAGTAAGTCAGAATAACAAATAAACTTGAGTTCATTTGTGGAGAACCGATACTCTTCCATTCTTCTACTTTAGCTAGAATCTCACCACGGTCAGATTGCTGTGTAAAGTAATGTAACCATGCATTGAAGGTTGTTTTAAGCTGTTCATAGTCATCATCACTTACTTTGCTCAACGCTGTTTTTAGTGAGCTACGAACTAAAGAAGAAACTGATTCACGTGATAATTCTTTGGTTTTCATTGCTTCATCAGCAATAGAAGCCAAGTTACCCATAGTATTATCATATAGTGCATTAAACACTAACATGTGACGACAGTGGATAAGGAAAGATTCACGCGTTTCAACATGCGAAACAGCATCAATAATGTTCAAGTCAGCAAGTTCTGGCCACTCTTCAGTCATTGGTACTTGCTCTTCATTCTCTAAATGTTTGATTAGAGATTGGAAGTTGTTTTCAGCACTGGTTTTCCAACGATTGTATAGAGACCATGTTAAGTTAATCATTAACGTACTACGTGCGTTATCATAGTTGGCTTTTGGCTCACCTAAGATAAGCTTGGTAAACACATTACGTTCAACGCTTTTATCTTCGCGTTTTTGTAAGAATGTTTTCCAGTTTTTATTTAGTGTATCGTCATAAATTAGCTTATCTGGGTTTTCTAACCAGTTTAAGAATACTTGCTTACGATCAGCTTCAATACGCGCTTTTAGATCACCTTCTGGCACAGTTAACTTAGATAAACGACCATATTCATTTTTATGGATCGCTTTAATACGAGAACGTAGTGTCAAGTAACGCATGTAACGGTAAGTTGTACCAAATGCATTATTGTGTGATGTTGGGTTTTTAGCTAATAGACGTGCATCTGTTGCATTCTCAATAGCAGCAAGTTTACTTGATGGCTCAAGGTAACGTGCTAGGCTTCGGTTGTAATGCTCTAACAGTGCTGGATATTCACGAACGAACTCAACAGATTTAGCTTCGATAGATAAAATACCTGATACGATCGCTTTTTGTAGATTGTGCTGGCGCTCATCTTGGTCAACTGGAGAGTAATCAACGATACCATCAATACAGCCCATCGTTAGTAGTTCTTCAGGAGAAACACCTACAGATTGAGCACATTCCTGCCAAGAAAGGTTATATTTACGCGCAATGCTTTGTAAACCTTTAGGCTGGATAGTATTAAAAATACCATCTCGAACAGATAATAGAATATTAGAGGTAGCTAATGGGATTGCACCACCAGAATAACCAACACCAACAACAATACCAATAGTCGGTACGTCAACGTTAGCACTCTCAGTGATCATTTGAGAAATAGTGTGCGCTTGATTCTGACTGTTTGCTTCTTCGCCAGCGTCTGCCCCAGGAGTATCAATTAAGTAAACGATTGGTAACGAAAGATCTGCAAATTTACGAATTGCTTTACTTGCTGCAAGATGATGCTCAGGCATCCAAGCACCGTTATTAGAGCTACGCTCTTGTGCAATAAGACCAATACGACGGGTATAACCACCGAAGTCTAATTCCATTTCAGCAGAGTAATATGCACCGTTTAACTTTTCAGTAACAACTTTTCCGTTGAAGCCTTCAATAATAGCTTTTGCACCAGGGCGCTTATTGCTTTCCGCTGGTGTTACCGTACGTGCAATGTATGCATCGACATCTAACTTTTTAATTGTCGCTAAATTAGATTCAATTCGTTTCCCATCAATAAGACCTTCTACCCCATCCGTTTTTGATGGTAATGAATTATCTGGAAATAAAGAAAAATCTTTTGCGATATGCTCAGCATGAATAAATAGCGGATCTGCTATGTTATTCATTTCCGGCTGAGAAGATGATGTTTTTCCTGTCATATAATTACCCTTGCAAGAAAGTGGTGGAAAAAATAAATGCCGTAATTTACAACTTATTGTCAAATGATTCCAGTACTCAAGATTAAAGTATATGAATCATTTGTTAATAAATTGTATATTTTTATATTTACTGTACATAACAATATGAATATTTCACTATTCTGAGCCATTGAGAATAAAAAAACAACAAAATAGAAATAGTTAGCTAAACTCGCACCAACACAGCAACTTAAAGTACATTTTTCATACAAAAAAAGAAGGTAAACCTCCTTTTCTGCTCAAACCAAAGCCGTTTAACGAATTCAACCCTGAATAAATAGATTGTTATCATAGCTATTTGTTGAGCTCTATATTCATTAACTTGTTTTAAGTGTTAAGTGCATCCAAAATCATAAAAAATTGTTACGTTATTAATAGATAAGCGAATAATTTACTTCAATACGGCATTACCTTGAAGCAATAGGCCATTTATTAAACTGATCTTTCGCCTACTTATTCTCTTAAACTCAAATTTAAGAAACAAAAAAAGCACCCTAGGGTGCTTTTTAAAAACGTTGCCCGTATCTTATTTAGAAGATAAAGCACCAAAACGTTTTTTGAACTTGTCAATACGACCACCAGTATCAACAACACGTTGAGTACCTGTGTAGAATGGGTGACAAGCTGAACAGATATCTAAAGTGATTTCTTCTTTAGCTAGCGTTGAACCAACTTTAACTACGTTACCACATGAACAAGTAGCCGTAATTGTTTTGTATTCTGGATGCGTTTCGTTTTTCATTTGGAAAACCTTATTTTAGGCCGTGTCGCTGCTCAGCTTGAATGAATTATTTCACTCAACAAAGTACCACACGTATTTATCATTAAATTTCAGGTTGCGAATTGTATAGCAATGCCCAATAAAAGTACAACTTAAAATTAGTAAAATTATAATGCCGATTACAACTTTTTTATCCCCTCCCCCAAACACCGTAAAAACCTTTATTTAACAATTACATGGACAAACCCCACTAACATTTCATTAAGGGATTAAATAGCCTAATTAACTTTAAACTAATATTTTTTAGCAAAAATACAAGAGATTCGAGAAACAGGTTACAATAACTTTTCTTAAACTTCTCTAACCTAAAATTGTAACTTATGACCAAACCAATAATATGTACAGTCGCACTCGCTATTCCTCTGCATAAACAATTTGACTACTTACTCGATCCACGTCATGCACCAGCGGATTTAAGTACATTAATAGGTTGTCGTGTAGAAGTACCTTTTGGTGGAGGCTATCGCAAACAGATTGGCGTCATAACAGCAATACCTGATGAATCAAGCTTTGCCATTGAAAAGCTTAAAGGTATTACTCAGCTTATTGATAAAGAAGCATTACTCAGTAAACAGTTACAACAATTATTACACTGGGCTTCTATTTATTATCAACACCCCTTTGGAGATGTCTTTCAGCAAGCGATCCCAACTTTATTACGTAAAGGAAAAGAAGCTTCTTTTAAAACGAAAGAATTTTGGGAAGTAGAGCGAGCTGATATCGATTTAACATTATTGAGTCGTGCTAAAAAACAATTACAGGCAATAACCTTATTACAAAAGTCAGCCCTTTCTTATGAGCAGTTAAAAGAATTCGGCGTCAGTCGAGCTACCTTAAACAGCTTGCATGAAAAAAAGTTAGTAAAACGCTACGATCAATTACCTAAAACAGAAGTTGATTGGGTAAGCACACTGCAAGAGCAACAAGAAAAGCCGACCTTAAGCACTGAGCAAGCACTCGCGATCACCAGTGTGACTCAACAACTTGATACGTTTAAATGTTACTTATTAGAGGGGATCACCGGCAGCGGCAAAACAGAGGTTTATTTAAATATACTAAAAGCCGTGTTAGCACGAGGAATGCAGGCTTTAATCATTGTCCCTGAAATAGGCCTAACACCACAAACTATCAAACGTTTTCAAGCCCGCTTTAATGTGCCTATTTACCTTAAACACTCGGCCTTAAACGAACAACAACAATTAGAAACATGGTTACATGCACAACAAGGTAGTGCAGCCATTGTTATTGGCACCCGTAGTGCTATTTTTAGCGACTTTAAAAACTTAGGGTTAATCATATTAGATGAAGAACATGATGCGTCTTTTAAACAACAAGATAGTTTTCGATATCATGCTCGTGACTTTGCGATTAAGCGTGCTTCACAACAAAACATTCCCATTCTCTTAGGCTCTGCAACCCCTGCTTTTGAGTCTTTAAATAATGCCATTTCTGGTCGTTACCAGCATTTATTTTTAACCCATCGCCCTGGTAATGCTAAACCACCTAAAAATGATTTAATTAACTTAACGGGCTTACCTTTAAAGTCAGGGTTGTCACCACAGCTGATCGATTTAATGAAACAACATTTAGCCAAAGGTAACCAGGTTATTTTGTTTCTGAATCGTCGAGGCTATGCGCCAGTATTGATTTGCCATGAATGTGGATGGTTAGCAAAATGTGAGCGATGCGATGCCTTTTTCACTTACCATAAAAGTGCCAATTATTTACATTGTCACCATTGCATGGCGACGCATCCAGTACCACAACAATGCCATGATTGTGGTTCAACTAATCTACACTCAACCGGGGTTGGCACAGAGCAATTAGAAGAAACTCTAAAGCAGTTACTACCAGAATACCCAACTATTAGAATAGACCGTGATAATACACGTAAAAAAGAAAGCTTTAATGAATATTTAAATGATATTAATGCCGGTAAATATAAAATCTTATTAGGAACACAAATGCTCGCCAAAGGACATCACTTTCCCGATGTAACATTAGTGGCTTTAGTTGATGTAGATGGCGCTTTATTCAGTAACGACTTTAGAGCAAGTGAGCGCTTAGGACAATTATTCACTCAAGTTGCAGGCAGAGCCGGCAGAGCTGAAAAAAAAGGCCAGGTAGTACTACAGACCTTTCACCCTGAACATGCCTTATTGCAAGAATTAGTTAATAATGGCTATGGTGACTTTTCACGAACGGCATTAAAAGAAAGAGAAATGGCACAGTTACCGCCCTTTTCTTATCAAGCATTAATACGTGCAGAATCACTCAATGCCACACAAGCAGAAAACTTCTTAACCATATGTAAGCAAACTATTAATCAAATTGCAGAAGTTAATAAGTACAGTGATCGTTTATTAGTGTTGGGGCCAATAGCCGCTTCAATGGAAAGACGTGCAGGAAAATACCGTTTTCAATTATTGATCCAAAGTGAACAGAGAGTCTTGATCACTAAAACCTTGAATATTGCATTAACACATTTTGAAAAATTACCCGAAGGGCGAAAAGTGCGTTGGTCAATTGATGTCGACCCGGTGGACTTTATTTAACCACCCTCTAAACTTAATTGCTTAGAAGGTGGTTAAAGTGACTTATAAACGAAGTGCTTCAGAAACATCTTTTAACTGTTTAAATTTATTCAGTAATCGACTGATTTCTTTGTTATTTTCTACTTCTAAATAAAGGTCAATTGTAGCAGTCATGGTTTTAGCATTGGTTTGACTGCTAACGCCCATCAGGTTCACTTTCTCATTAGAGACTAAGGTTGTAATATCTTTTAACAAACCTTTTCTGTCCGCTGCTATCAAGCGTAAAGTCAAAGTATAAGCAGAAGATTGAGAGTCTCCCCAATTTGCTTCTGTGATCCGCTCAGGATGAGCCTCTGCTAAATCAGCGAGTTGCTCACAATTTTTACGGTGAATAGAAATACCGCGACCTTGTGTAATGTACCCCGCAATTTCCTCACCTGGAACAGGCTGACAACACCTTGCAATGTTATGCATCAAATTACCAACACCATCGATGATAATGTCTTTACCTGAATTTTTTGGTGCGGATTGTACTTTGCTTTTCAGCTCTAATAAGGCTGCTTCATCTTGCTCTTCAAGCGTTTGTTTATGATGGTACCCATCTAAAAAGTGTATTAGCTGATTAATTCTTAAATCGCCATTACCCACCCCAGCGCAGATATCATCAGCAGTTGCAACATTAAAACGCGAAATAGCTGGTGTGATATCAGTTAATTTAAGACCGACTTTAAGTAACTCAACCTCTAATAATTCACGTCCGGCAATGACATTTTTTTCTTTATCTTGCTGTCTAAACCAACTTGCTACTTTGTGACGTGCACGAGGAGCGTTGATATAACCAAGTTGAGGATTTAACCAATCTCTACTTGGGTTCGGCTCTTTTTGAGTTAATATTTCAACTTGATCGCCAGTTTTTAATTGATAAGTGAAAGGCACGATATGGTCAGCTACTTTTGCCCCAATACAACGATGCCCTATTTGGCTATGAATATAATAAGCAAAATCAAGTGGCGTCGATCCCGCTGGTAAATCGATGACCTCGCCTTTAGGCGTAAACACATAAACCCTATCATTGAAAACTTGGCTACGAATTTCTTCAACCAAGTCATCACCTTCTTTCATATCCTCTTGCCAAGCAAGTAACTTTCTTAACCAAGCAATTTTTTCTTCATAATTACTTGCTGACTTGCCACCAGCACTACCTTCTTTATACTTCCAGTGCGCTGCTACCCCTAACTCAGAATCTTCATGCATTTGCTGTGTACGAATCTGAACTTCTACGGGCTTTCCACCATCACCCAATACAACCGTATGAATAGATTGGTAACCATTAGGTTTAGGGTTGGCAATGTAATCATCAAACTCACGAGGAATATGACGCCATTTTGTATGAATCGCACCTAAAGCCGCATAACAATCCTGCAATTTCTCAACCACAACACGCACAGCCCTAACGTCATATAGCTCATCAAATTTAAGGTCTTTGTTTTGCATTTTTCGATAAATACTGTAGATATGTTTTGGTCGACCGTATGCTGTTCCCTCTATATTCATTTCAGTCAGGGAAGCTTTAACCGTTTCTACAAAGTGATGGATATAGTTTTCGCGGTCAATACGCTTTTCATCTAGCTGTTTTGCGATGGTTTTATAGGTTTTTGCTTGCAGGTAACGAAAAGAAAGGTCTTCTAATTCCCATTTTAATTGACCAATCCCTAAACGGTTGGCTAGTGGTGCATAAATAGTAGATATTTCGTGGGCGAGCTGTACTTTAGTTTCTTCATCGGCAATTTTAACTTGACGCAAGTAGCAGATTCGTTCAGCAAGCTTAATCACCACCGCTCGCACATCTTCTACCATCGCTAATAACATGTGACGTAAATTATCAACTTGAGAAACGACATTACTTTGGCCACCGCGATCCTGTAGAGCACGAATACCTTCCATCTCCATCGCACCTTTCGCTAGTTTTGCAATGCGCTTCGGCCATAACTCTTCAACTTTTTCTGTGCTTAATACCTCTTGCGCTAATAACGGGAAAATTAATGCGGCGTTTAAGGTATCCATATCCATATTAAGTGTGACTAGGATTTCAACCATCTCACAACCTAATTTTAACGCTTCTACTTGCTGCTCTGAATCACATAAATCAATCACTTTATGGTAATTATCAAATAAGTTTTTTTGATCTTGTTTACTTAAACCGAATGTCGTTACCCATTTCTCAGGGTCATTTAATGCGCTATGAAAAAAATGTGTATCGCGAACTGAAACCATCTAATACTCCAAAAAACTAAACCAGCGATAGTGAAATATGAAAACCTATATTTAAAATGAATGAAGAACTGAAACGAGCTATTTATTTCACTGGGCGCTTATCATACTTAACTCGTATACTTTTATCGTTATCGACCTCTATATTACCACCAAATAAGTATTTAATTATGACTGATTTTAGTAAAAAGTGCCATTGATTCCATGTGTGCGGTTTGTGGAAACATATCAATTAACCCTAATTTAGTCAGTTTATAGCCCTTAGCTAAAAGCAATGCACTATCTCTCGCCAATGTAACTGGGTCGCAGGATACATAAACAATATGAGATGGCTTTTGATTTGCAACAAAGTCCATACATTCAGCAGCACCAGCTCGTGCCGGGTCAAGTAAAATTTTATTATAAGATTGTTTTGCCCAGTCTGCCTTTAATGAGTTCAAATCACTTAAATCAGCTTGAAAGAACTGAATATTGTTAAGGTGAGACTTTTGGGCATTATCAGTACCGCGTTGCACCATCTTTTGAACACCTTCAACAGCCACGACTTTTTCGACTTGTTTAGCGATAGGTAAGCTAAAGTTGCCTAGACCACAAAACAGATCTAAGACACAATCTGTACTGCTTAGTTCCAACCAATTAATTGCCTGCTGCACCATTTTTTCATTAACTGCGCCATTCACTTGTACAAAGTCGTCGATATTAAATTCAAAGGTACAGTCCTGCTCTGGCAGTGTATAACTTAATTGACTCTGCTCAGTTAAACAGGAAATAGTCGTTGGGTTGCTTTGCGCATAAAACTGCAAAGCATGAACGTTAGCAAACTCTTGAATTAATCCGATATCTTGCTTAGATAAAGGTTTTAAATGACGCAGTAATACAGCAATCGTATTATCCGCTTTCAGCAATTCAATATGCCCTAAATCCATTTTACCCTGTAGTGAGTTTAATAAGCTTTTAATCGGTAAAATAAGATCTGATAACTCTTCTTTTAATACCAAGCACATTTCTTGATTGATTAATTGGCTACTCGCAGAGCGACGAAAACCCATTTGTACTTTTTTAGTTTTTCTATCATAAATCACCCCAAAACGAGCACAACGTCGATAATGCCAAGCATCAGACGTTAATGTTGCTTCTAGTTGGCTTGGTCTATGTTTAGCAAAACGCGCAAATAAATCACTCAACCCTTGCTGTTTCACTTCAATTTGCGTCGCTTGCTCAATATGTTGTAGATGGCAGCCACCACATTCTTGGTAATGTTTACACTCTGGCTCAACACGAAGATCACTTTTACGTTGTATTTTTAGGATACTGGCTTTTTTATAGCGTTTTTTATTCTCATCTACAGAAACATCTACGACTTCACCAACTAACCCACCCTCAACAAACATCGGCTTATTTTGATGAAAAAGCATTCCACGCCCTTGATGATCGAGTTTTTCAATCACGCACTGTTTGATTATTTTATTATGTTGTTTATTTGTAGATGATGCTTTGAAGAATTGAGCCATAAATATTTCACAGGTGAAGTAAGCTATGCGATGATAGCAATTAGGTTTATCGATGCGCTATTGTCACATATACTGATGATACTTCAAGCGACAAAGTCAGCAAAATAACAACTCTGAGCAACAGAGCAATATAAAATAGCTTGCTGGTCAATTTAAAAACATCAAAAACCACCTTAATCAACCTTAAGATAGCTAGGTATCTGATAATTATGCAAATACGTATATTTTAATTACTTACAGCCTACGCTAGCCTGACAAGGTATCTTAAAGTAACATTAATATTGAACACCTAGCATCCATCATTCATTTAAATTAGATATCACCTTATGACTAAATATGGCTTACGTGCAAAAGTTATTGCTTATACAATTTTACCGACTGTGCTGATCGGTGGTATTTTAGCAGGTTACTTTTCATTCCATCGCTTTCAACAAGCCGATGAATTTCTCGTTGATAGAGCACTTAACATTGCCGATGCACTTTCAATAGCCAGTGAATATGGAATGCAAGATGAAACGCGGACCATTTTACGTCGATTGATTGGCAGTACCCACCGCAAAAATAGCCCGCTTATTAAAAGTATTGCTATTTTCACCGCAGACAATGAACTGTTTGTGATCAGTAATTATCATCGAGACTACAATCTATTACGATTAGACAAAGGCCAGCCTATTCCTGATTTGCCCGAAGTAAAAACATTGGGTGATAGTATTATCGTGCACAGTCCAATCATCGATGAAACTAACTATTTAGAATATCAATTAACCTTTGATCAGCCGAGAAAAGTCGTCGGTTATGTGGCATTAGAGATCAACCGAACACAAGTCGAATTATTATTCTATCGAGATGCAGGTTTCTCATTATTAATACTTTTGTTAGGCATTGCAGGCAGTGTTTATTTTGCTTTTCGACAAGCTAAAAAAATCACAGCCCCTATCTCAGAAATGGCGTCAGTTGTAGAAAAAATAAGTCTTGGTCGCTTAAATTCTCGAGTTGAAGGCGAATACACAGGCGAACTGAGCTTACTACAACATGGTATTAATGAAATGGCCGCCGCGATGTCTAAACACCATGAAGAGATGCAAGACAGTATTGACTTAGCCACCAGCGAACTGCGTGAAACATTAGATCAAATGGAAGTGCAGAATATTGAGCTGGATATTACACGTAAAGAAGCACAACAAGCGGCGTCAGTGAAATCTGAATTCTTAGCGAATATGAGTCATGAATTAAGAACCCCGTTAAATGGTGTTATTGGCTTTGCAAGACAACTGCTAAAAACACAATTAACCAATAACCAAGTAGATTATTTACAAACTATTGAACGCTCTGCGGCCAACTTATTAAACATTATTAATGACATTCTTGATTTCTCTAAACTTGAAGCGGGTAAATTAGAGCTTGAATTTATTCCCTTTGATATCAGAGAAAGTGTAGATGAAACCATGCACCTTCTTGCTCAAAGTGCCCATGAGAAAAACATAGAGCTGAATATGATTGTTGAACAAGATGTTCCTCAAGAATTGACTGGCGATGCAATGCGCTTACAGCAAATACTGACCAACTTAATTGGTAATGCCGTTAAGTTTACCGAGAAAGGCAATATTCAAGTTAAAATTGAGCGTGATAAGCTTGAAAATGCTGAAGAACAAGAGATTAAACTGAAATTTACTATCTCTGATACCGGTATTGGTGTGTCTAAAGAACAGCAAGCACAGTTATTTAAAGCATTTGGCCAAGCTGATAGCAGTATTACAAGGCAATACGGCGGCACAGGTTTAGGGTTAGTTATCACTCAAAAATTAGTGCGAGAAATGAATGGTGAAATTGACCTTATTTCCACGCCTAATGCAGGCTCAACGTTCTGGTTTACTATTATTATTGAAAAAAGCCAGCGTGCACCTTTAATTTCTTTACCACTCGATAAGCTAGCCGACCGTAAAGTCTTGGCTTATGAAAGTAATGAATATGCAGTTCGCTCTTGCTCACAACTACTCACGCAATGGAAAACCAAGTCAACGATCACTGAAACCGAATTACAATGGCAGCAATCGTTAAATAAATCATATGATTGTATTGTGATTGGGCACAGCGATAACACCGACTTAACGCCACTATTATCAAAAATAGAACAAGCAAAACAGCATACTGATAATATCATTACATTAATAAATTGCAGTGACCCTAGCACCTTTGAGCAGTTAATGGAGACCGGCATCACACACTGCTTAGGCAAGCCTATCAATCATAAAAACTTTGCTAATGCACTGGTATCAAATAAAAATATACCAGCGCGAGTGCAAACCGCCACCAAGATAATACGTAAAGATATTAAGGTCATGGCTGTTGATGATAACCGAGCTAATTTAAAGCTAATTTCAGCGATGTTATCTGATCGAGTCGATACCGTTATCACCTGCAGAAATGGCCAAGAAGCCTATGAGTATGCTAAAAAAACACCTTTTGATCTTATTTTTATGGACATACAAATGCCTGTACTTGATGGTGTTAGTGCTTGTAAAAAAATAAAACATGACTCAATCAATAAAATGACTCCGATCATTGCCGTGACCGCCCATGTATTACCCGGCGAAAAAGAACAATTCTTGCAAAAAGGAATGGATGATTGTTTAGCTAAGCCGATTGATGAAGGTGCTTTACAAACCCTAATCAATAAATGGGCTCCTGACGCCAAAGAGTTACAAAGTAAAGCTCAGCAAAGAGTTAAAAAACTTGAGCTTAAAGCGAATAGCACAGCTTCATTTGATTATAAACTTGCATTACAACAAGCAGCCGGAAAAGAAGATTTAGCAAAGGAAATGCTAGGTATGCTAATAAAAGAGTTTGATGGTATTCGCGTGATGCTAAACCAAGCCATTGAAGGTAATGCTGATAATGCATCGTTCTATCAAAATATTCATAAACTGCATGGTGGTTGTAGTTATAGTGGCGTACCTAAGCTAAAAAATATAGCCAACTTAATTGAGAAAGAGTTAAAAAATGGCGCTCAACCGACATCATTAGAGCCAGAGCTATTAGAGCTATTGGATGAGATGCACAATGTAGAAAAGGCAGCTAAAACGTATTTAGCTTAACGTCACATTTATTATAAATGGTCTCATTTAATGATGCTTAGCTGCATTGTTAAATGAGACCATTTTTTCCAGCTTGATTAGTATTTCTGCTTAAATAAACCTCCCCCAAATACATTACTCCCTCATTCGCGCTACACTTTCAGCTGGTTATACCAGTCTGTAAAATTAACCGGTCAGCTTCATCCAATCCCTAAATCACATACTTTTCATCGCTTCCAGGCTTTCGCTTAGATAGTTACTCACCCATTTATTAACGCTAGTGCTACTCACTTTCAGGGGACTTGTTTTGACTTTGGGGCGGTGGGCGAATTAAGCGTAAGCTTAGTCTCATGGGCGGAGAAGCTCTGCGACTCCTTTTTTAGCCTCCGTTTGTTGTGGTCAACTAATTCCGGACATTAAATTAAGGTTTTCTTCCGCTTTCGCAG
>NZ_JBAKAZ010000039.1:0-31460 GCF_038155185.1 Psychromonas aquatilis | reverse complement strand
CATCACCATATAGAGGTCTTACTGATACCTGTATATAATCCTCACACCATTAATAGATAAAATTCCCTTAACAACACCACTATTAGCTAGCAATTAAACACATTTCTAGCCTCTATAAGACGATAAAAACTCGAGAGTTTGCATCACCATATAGAGGTCTTACTGATACCTGTATATAATCCTCACACCATTAATAAATAAAGATAGTTTTTATGAGCATGAATACCCTGACTGATTTTTTAGAACAAGCCCAATGCCAATTTCATGTATATGATTTAGGCCGAATTGTGCAAAAAATAGATAACAGCGAATTCCAAGCAGTCGCCAACAATCAGCAAGCCTACCCTTACCCTATTCAGCAACATGCTTTCATCGCTTTAACCTTCTGGCAAGTAGCAGCTCAAAAAGAACATTTTGTGTGGTTTTTAAAAATGCCCTTAGACGAGCAAGGGTTAATGAAAATAACCGCTCAAACTAGCTTTATTCGAATGGTAGTAGAAGCCATGGGAGAAAACTTAACTGCCGACGTCAGTGACAAAACCCAGGAGCGCCTAGCCAGTAATCCTTTTGTGTTTAAGCCAAGCGCAGAAAAGCTAGCAATTTTTAATGCCAATATGAATAGCGTGTTTGTACGCCCTGCTTCATCATTTTATCCCGCTGTGCAAGGTTACCTTTCAGGCTCGTTAGATAGTGATGATTGGCAAACGCTTGGTTTTCAAGGTTTTGCAGATGTCGCTGCTCGCTTAGACCACGGTGATAATCAGAAAAAAATAATAGCGGCTTTACCTGTATTACCTGAGCAACCTTTACAAACGCTTTGCCTGTGTTTAGAAAACCAAAGCAATATTAATCATGAATTAGCAACAAAAATAATAGAGCAAGCGCATCAACGTTTGCAACTTGGACAAACAACTACGGCTATTTTATTGCTTAGAGCCATTGCCAGTGCAAATGATCAAGATTTAACAAAACAATTACTCAATGAACAGTTCTCTACAGCACTATTACATGAAGCAGATTGGTACATCACAATCGCCGGGCGTTGTTGGATACAATTACAAGATGAAACATTATTAAATCGTTACTTTGAAGCGTTAGCGACACACCAACAAGCATTATTTCCACAGCTATTTGCAGACCTGGTTGCAATACCCTCGTTACGTGAAAAAGTATTAAAACAATTACGTTTAACAGCGCGATCTCCAGCCTTATCGCAAGCTATTGGTCTACTGTTTTCTGGGTTGAAACAAACCACTTAAGGACAATCAATATAATGATTTGGGATCTATTATTTATTCTGCTAATGGTGTTAGTCGGTACAACCATCTGGAAGTTACGACAACAATCAGAGCTAGCTAAAAAATTAACAGAAGCACACTGCCATAAACTAGACTTGCAGCTGCTGTCTTTTGCTCGATCTCGTTTTAACTTGAAATTAGGCAGTGAGTTCCTACAAGCAAGTTTTGTGTTTGAATTTAGCAGTGATGGCGATAATAACTACCAAGGCATATTAACTTTACAAGGTTTAGTTAAGCCACGTTTTAATTTACCTGTTTATCGTATGGTTGACGATCAACCATCTTCCTATTAAAGGCCACTTCATGGATCGTATTATTTTAATTGCTCAACAATTAGTAAAAGAAGGTAAAACACCTAATACTAGTTTAATCAAAGCACGTTTACCTAAAAACACGCCACTACCCACCATCATTCAAGGTTTAAAAATGTGGCAAGAGAATCCCAATAAAAAAATAGATACGCCTACCGAACCTGCGCTAACAGGCGCTAGTATCGAACGAACAACGGGCAGTATCGATGAGCTTATTGAAAGCCGTATAACAGAATTAGTCGCACCACTAAAAAAAGAGATAGATGAGTTAAAAAAACAGATTAAAGTACTACAAAGTGAAGTGATAAAAACAAATACGGCGGAAGATTAACAGTGTTTATAAAAGAGTTAAGCTTTGAATGTTACCAAGACACACAATATGCTGCCGTAGAACGTGCCATTAATAACTACCTAGATATGCTGCGTTATAATGGTCAAATACTTGGAAGAGAATTCCCTGTTGCCATGCAAGGCGCTATTTTCACAACACGTTTAGTTTGTCCTGAAGAGCATAGTTTACATGAGCAATTTAATAGCCCACAAGTGACACATGCTCTAGATGGGTTAACTAACGCAGGATTGTTAGCACCTAAGATAAAAACCATTGCAGAAGATTTAAATTCACTCGAATGTGCACCTGATTTTTCGCCAAGCTGGCAAATTTTATACACGACCTTTTTAGACACTTGCTCACCAATACGTTGTGGTGAAACCTTGTTACCTATCCCTTTATATCGCACACCAGAAGAGATAAGTAATGGGGACCGAAAGAGCGCGATTAAATGGCAAGAAGAGTGGGTTAATTTAGACGAGTTACAAATGAATGGCTCTGCCGTTTCCAGTGCGGCCTTAAAAGAGTTAGGAGAAGTGGATAGCAAATTCTTTTATCGAGGTACTAACCTATGTAAACGAATTCAATATATCACTAAGGTCCCTACTTATTATTATTTATACCGTGTTGCTGGAAAATCACTACAAGAAGAACAAAACAGGCCTTGCCCGAGTTGCGGTGGAGACTGGAAATTAAAAGCGCCATTATTTGATATTTTTGATTTTAAATGTGACCAATGCCAGTTAGTATCTAACTTATCTTGGGATTTCAAAAAATAAAGGAATACAAATGTTAAAAAAAATAAAAATGGCTGTGATTATAGTCGTAGTGTTAGTTGTCGGTTTCTTTGTACTACGAGGATGCTCTCAAGATGAAGTGGGTGATGTCAGCTTAGGATTATTTACAACACAAGATATCAAACTTAATATCTTAAAAGATCCGCTAGTACCTGGTGTTACTTGTCACATTGCTTCAATTGAAGCTGATTTGAGCTTCTCAGATCCAAGTGATAGTGCTATTGCTTGTCGTCAAACTGGACCAATAACAACGGCTATGATTGCAAGTATCGATAAAAGTAAATCTGGCGACGTGGTATTTAAAAAGTCTAAAAGTATTTTCTTTAAAAATATGAAAATCCGTCGTATTTTGGATACTGAAAACCAAACGCTGATGTATGTTTCTTACTCTACTAAAGAAACCTCTGGTAGCTTTAAGCATAGCCTTTCTACAGTGCCGCTATGGGGTACTGATGCTTACCAAGAACAAAGCCAAACAGCAGCTGATACAAAATCACAAGAGACGCTATAAAATAATAGCTAATGCCTAATAAAAATGCCCCGTTAAACACTGTTTAACGGGGCATTTTTGTATCTATTCTAAGTGGCAGCATTAACAATAATTATAAATTAGGTTTTAGCACCTCAAATATCGCATCAATATGATCATCACGATCATTTAATGCTGCAATATAACGGTATTTTTCACCGCCAGCTTGTTCAAATATTTCTCTATTTTCTGACTCTAACTCTTCTAGTGTTTCTAAACAATCAGCACTAAAAGCAGGGCTAATAATCGCGATATCTTTCACCCCTTGTTCAGGAAGACTTTCTAATGTTGCATCTGTATAAGGCTTTAACCATTCAGCTTTACCAAAACGACTTTGGAAAGTACTGATCACTAAACTTTCATCTAAGTTAAGCTTCTCTACGACTAAGCGTGTAGTTTGTAAACATAGGCAATAATAAGGGTCACCATTATCTAAAAATAATTTAGGCATACCATGATAAGAGAAGACAATTTTTTGTGGAGTTCCATTTTTTTGTAAGTCTTCTTTAATACTGTTGGCTAAAGAGTCAATATAATGTGTATTTTTATGGTAGCCATTAATAAAATGTAATTCTGGTACCCAGCGCCATGTTTGTAATACTTTAGCGACCGCATCAAATGTTGAGCCGACCGTTGGACTAGAATATTGAGGATATAAAGGTAATACCACAATGCGCGTATAACCTTTCTCACGTAATGCTTTTAACCCTGATTCTATTGATGGATTACCATAACGCATGCTCATCACTACTTCAGTATCTTGATAACCTTTTTGTTTTAATAAAGCATTTAATTTATCACGCTGTAATTCCGTAATATGAGTCAGCGGAGAACCATTTTCAGTCCAAATACTTTCGTATAGCTTAGCTGACTTTTTAGGCCTTACTCTCAATACAATACCATGCAAAATAATCATCCAAATAAGACGCGGGATCTCAACGATACGTCTATCCGATAAAAACTCTCTTAAATAGGTACGTACAGCTTTGGTTGAGGGGTGATCTGGACTACCTAAGTTAGTAAGTAGAATGCCTGTTTTTTGATTGAACCGCCCTTCATGGGGATTATCTGTTATAGCTGAGAAACGTGACACATTTAGCTCCTTTTTTGAGCACTTAAATTGACAGTATGAAGTGATATAACCTAGCTTGTATGCATGGAGATCAAAGTTAAAGTGATTACTTAATTTTTCGTCTGTTAACTAATGTAATCAATAATTAGTTTATCTTGTAAAGTCTAAATAACTAACTGAAATATAGCTTATTCGCGAACTAAGGAATAATCTTTTTTATCTATTGAGTCTATCGGTTTTTTAATACTCATAACATAGTTAACCGAGAGGTTTTTTGCTGAAATAGACCAACGCCAATTCAATAAGTTAAATACAAAACCTTGTTGCTCAATTAACGTTAGATTGGCCTGCTCAACCATCCCTTGTAACTCTACTGGTTTAATAAATTGCTGCCATTGATGAGTCCCAACGGGTAACCAACGCATCACTCTTTCAGCACCGAAGATAGCGACAATATAACTTTTAATATTGCGATTAATGGTCGAACAGATCATTAATCCACCGGGTTTTAATAAGCGTCCACAGGCCTCTAAGAAAAGATTCGGGTTAGCAACATGCTCAATAACTTCCATATTAAGTATTACATCAAACTGTTCACCCTCTTCTAATAAATGTTCAGCTAATGTATGCCTGTAATCTATCGTTAAACCGGTTTGTTGAGCGTGTAACTGAGCAACCTGTATATTATTGGGCGCTGCATCTGCTCCCAACACTTCAGCACCAAGAGTCGCCATAGGTTCACTTAATAATCCACCGCCACAACCGATATCCAATAAGCGCAAGCCTTTAAAAGGCAGCTGTTCTGCAACATCTCTATGATAAGTTGAAGCAATTTTACTTGTAATATACTCAAGACGAGTTGGGTTTAATTGATGTAATGGCTTAAACTTACCTTGCGGATCCCACCACTCATTAGCCATTGCCTGAAACTTTTCAACTTCATTTGGATTCAATGTATTCATGATTAACAACTTATCTGATGATTAAAAGAGTCTTCAAATTAATAGCTTACTTCTCTAATAAATTAGCTATTTTTTTAAAGAAGATCTTTAAGGTTTCATCGCTTTGATAATCTAAATCATAAGCACCGTGGAAAAGTAACGTCACAGTTAAATCTTTAAAAGATAACCAGCACGTATAACCGTCAAGATCTTGAGAAGCAGAAATGTCATTATATGTGTACACACTATCGAATTTATCGCCTTTTCTAGTGATTAATTCAAATACCTGTAACAGATGACGTTTTTTCATTTTATTAATATCCATCATTTCACCTCTAAAGTTTTATTGATTACATTCAAAAAACTACCTTTTCTTTGTTCAGAAAAAGTCTCGGTTTCAAATAGGAATTAATATAAATTTGCTTTCATATTACAAACATACAACCGAGCAATCACTTATTTAAGCAACTAAATCTCTTGATTAGTATTATCAGTTTTAATACCTTTCTATGGGTAAAAAAGATCAAAAAAAGCCCCGGTGATCGCTCAGCGGGGCAGAATAATAAATTTATAATAAGTTAATGATTAATCTTCTGAATCATCAATAATAACGCGTTTTTTACGGCGCATCGGTGCCGCACCAACATCGATTGATTCATGGAAAACATTTTCTTGTTTTTTATTACTTACTCTGGCTTTTTTAACCGCAGGCTTATGCTTCTCAGCCACTACTTTTTTCGCTTTAAACACCTTCTTCGGTGCTGGTTTTAATCCTTTAAACTTAGGATTAATGCCCTCTACCTTATCAAAGCTAATCTTTTGAGCAACAAAGCTTTCTACTTTTTTAAAGTTATTCCAATCTTTTGGACCGATGATCGAGATTGCATCACCTAACTCACCAGCACGACCTGTTCGACCAATACGGTGTATGTATTCTTCAGTATGCTTTGGAATATCAAAGTTTAAAACATGACTAACATGCACTAAATCTAAGCCACGTGAAGCGATATCAGTGGTCACCAAAATTTTCTGTTTACCACGAGAGAATGAATCCATAATCTTATTACGGTTCGCTTGAGACAAGTCTCCGTGTAATGCAGCCGCTAACATGCCTTTCTCAATTAAAATGGCACTTAAACGCTCTGTATCAGCACGTGTTGCTGTAAAGATAATAGCTTGATTGATCTTCTCTTCTTTTAAAAAGTGAAATAATAACTTCTCTTTTTGATTCAGATTATCAGCCAAGTAAAAACGTTGAGTGATTTCACTGTGCTGTTGATTCTCTTCGCCCACGGCAATACGAATAGGTGATTTTAATAGATGCCCAGCAAATTCATTAACTTCGCCATGACCTAAGGTTGCCGAAAACATTAATGTTTGACGTAAACGGTGATTGGCTGCTTCGTTAATCGCTGTTAACTGCTCTGCAAAACCTAAATCCAACATACGATCTGCTTCATCTAGAATTAATAGCTCTAAACCCGGTAAGTGTAGAAGACCTTTTTTCACATGATCGACAATTCGACCAGGCGTACCAACAATAAAGTGCGGGTCTTTATCAATTGCTTTTACTTGATCATTAAAGTTTTCACCACCTAACACTAGAATAGATTTAACACTTGTATTAGACACTAGTAAACGTAATTGTGCATAAACCTGTTTAGCAAGCTCACGAGTCGGAGTAAGAATTAATACTCGTGGATCGCGACGAGTCAGCGCTCTACTTTTTAAAACGCGTTGCATTGCCGGTAAAAGATAAGCGAGCGTTTTACCAGATCCTGTTTTAGAAGAGGCTAAAAGATCTTTACCAGCGATAGCCACTGGAATCGCATCAGCTTGAATTTGTGTTGTTTCAGTAAAACCTAAATGTGAAACGGAAGTGATCAAACGCTGATCAATGGGTAAATCTTTAATTAGCAATGTATGCTCCAAAAACGTAAAAATAGTCAAAATAATGTTTGTAGGTGTTAAGTATAACGATTAAGCAGAAAAACAAGAAATGAAGTTTTGAATAACAGGGAAAATAATCTTAAATATGGAACAGGAGCTATATAAAATAGCTCCTAAAAAGCCATTAAATCGCACTCAAGCCCATTTCAAAAATGAATTTTTCAGCTGTGCAGTCAAATTGTAATGTCAGTTTCCCTTGTACCGTACCATCTACTTCTTGATACTCGACATTAGTAATAACATCAGGAAAGCGTGTTTTAGCTGCTGTAATATATTTTTCAGTTAAAGCCTTAACACTGGTTTTATCTGCGCCAGTGAAAGGTAACACAAGTACCGTATCACCTTCCGCAATAACACTGCCTAATTCAACAATAGTACCGCATGCGTCGCAAACATCATTTTCAGTTGTTTGTTGGGTTGGAGATGTTTTTTGAGAAAGCATAATGACCTCATATTCTGTTTAACAATAAGGTAGATTGTAGCCTGCTTTAAATAAAAAAGGCGACACATTATGCGTCGCCTTTTACCTTTTAATGATTTAAATCATTAAGCGATTGGAAATTTTTTCAATTTCCAAATTTTGCTTGCATAATCTTCGATTGAACGGTCTGAGTTAAATTTACCCATTGCTCCTGCATTTAAGATTGCCTTTTCAGCCCAAGCAGCTTGATCTCTATATAACGCATCAATCTTCTGATGTGCTTCAAGATAAGAAGCATAATCAGCAAGACATAAATATTCATCGCCCCACTCTAATAAACTACGTTTAATATCAGATAATAGCCCAGGGTGCCCAGGTGTAAAGAAGTCACTATCTAACCAATCTAACACTGATTTTAACTCAGGATTATTATAGTAATAGTCATAAGGTTTATAACCTTTTGTTTTTAAATCTTTAACTTCGTCAACACTGAGACCAAAGATAAACATATGCTGTTCACCAATCTCTTCAGCCATCTCAATATTTGCACCGTCCATAGTACCTACAGTCAATGCGCCATTAAGCGAAAATTTCATGTTACCTGTCCCTGAAGCCTCTAAACCAGCCGTTGAAATTTGTTCAGAAATATCAGCCGCAGGGAACATTTTTTCAGCTAAAGAAACACGATAGTTAGGTAAAAAGACAACCTTCAACTTATCTTTAATGCGAGTATCGTTATTTACTTTGTCAGCTATTTTATTCAGTGCGAATATAATTTCTTTGGCCATGTGGTAACCAGGTGCTGCTTTCGCGCCGAATAAAAAGACACGCGGCACCATATCGTAATCAGGATTTTCAAGTAAACGTTTATAAAGTGTTAAAATATGAATCAAATTAAGTTGTTGGCGTTTATATTCATGTAAACGTTTAATTTGTACATCAAAAATAGCGTCCACAGACACTTCAACACCCGTTGTTTCTTTGATTATTTTTGCCATCTCCACTTTATTTTGCTTTTTAATATCCATAAAGCGTTGTTGGAATTTGCTATCTGTTGCTTTTGGTAAAATACCTTTTAGTTTATCTAAATTAAGCACCCAATCATCGCCAATGGTTTCATCCAATAACGTTGCTAACCCTGGGTTACAAGTTTTTAACCAACGACGTGGTGTAACACCATTTGTCACGTTGACCAGTTTAGTTGGGAATAACTCATGAAACTCAGGGAACAAATCTGTTTTGACTAATTCAGAGTGGACAGCAGCAACGCCATTTACTTTATAAGCGGTAATAACACATAAGTTTGCCATTCGTACCATGCGGTTATCAGACTCTTCAATAATCGATAACTTGGCTTTCTTTTGATCATCTCCCGGCCATTTTTTCTCAACGACATTCTTCAAGAATTGAGCATTAATTTCATAGATAATCTCTAAGTGACGCGGTAATACTTTTTCGAACAATCCAACAGACCATTTCTCTAGTGCTTCAGGTAACAAGGTATGGTTTGTGTAAGCAAAAGTTTTTTGACAGATATCCCAAGCGAAATCCCAATCTAGTCCTTCCAGATCAATTAAAATACGCATTAATTCAGGGATAGCCATAGTAGGATGAGTATCATTTAATTGAATCGCTACTTTTTTAGGTAATTCATTCCAATCACTATTTGCACGTTTAAAACGGCGTAAAATATCTTTAACAGAACAAGCACAAAAAAAGTATTGTTGAATTAGACGTAACTCTTTACCAGCATCCGTCGAATCATTTGGATAAAGTACTTTTGATACGGTTTCAGCTCTTGATTTCTCAGCTTGCGAGTCAACATAACCACCAGCATTAAATACATCCCAATCAAATGCTTCAGAAGCACGACTTTCCCATAACCTTAAAATGTTAACAGTTTTTGCACCATAGCCAACAATCGGAATATCCCATGGAACCCCTTTTAGTTTCTGGCCTGCATGCCATATTTTTTTAGCGCCCTCAGTAGGGTCATATAATGTTTCAACATAGCCATATAATGGGATCAATTGAATCGATTCAGGACGACAAATCTCCCATGGATTACCGTATTCTCTCCATGTATCAGGTCGCTCTATTTGACGACCATCTTGAAACTCTTGTTTAAATAAGCCATGTTCATAATGAATACCATAGCCAATCGCTGGATAACCTAATGTCGCTAATGAATCAATAAAGCAAGCGGCTAAGCGCCCTAACCCACCATTACCTAAAGCCATATCAGGCTCTTCATCGCATAACTCATACAGGTCCTTTCCAAGACCTTTTAATGCTTCTTCTGTTACCTTAAAAACTTGCAAGTTTTGTAAGTTATTAGATAACAAACGCCCCATTAAAAATTCAAGTGATAAGTAGTTAACAGCACGCGTATCTTTCCCTGCATGATTATGGTGGGTTTTTGTTAATTTTTCGAAAACTAATTCGTTAACAGCTAAACAAGTCGCATTCCACCATGCTTTGTTATTTGCCTTATTTTTATCGGTAGCTAGCCCCTTATGTAAGCGATCGATAATTCCCTGTTGCATTTCAGCGCAAGTAACTGAAGGCACTGCTACTGATTCCGTTTTTTTATTCATTTTTTTAGTCGCCATAATAAGACCTATATAAGTATAGATTGGGTTAAATACCAAACAAATTAGGGTATTTTTTATTCATTGATAATAAAAAATACGCTACAAAATATTCATCATAAAAAAAGAAAGCCATCAAAAAAATACCAAAAAACATCTCTACTAGCAAACTTTTAAAAAGTATTTTATATGATAATAATCAACTAAAATGGTGAAACTTCCTTATATAACAGGCACAAACCACATGTAACACTAAATAGATATAAAAAAGCTTTTTAAAAACAAAGCTCAATTGAAGTTTTTAAGTAGTAGGAAGAAAAGTTGAATTGCACGTAAGAAGAGTGAATAAAAATTAAGCAAGGCAAAAACCTTGCTTAATTTATCGTACTTATTGTTATAAACCCGCTTTAGAAAATGCTTCAGCTACAATTTCTTGTGCTTCTTTTTGAATAAGAGCAATGTGCTCATCACCTTTAAAAGATTCTGAATATATTTTATAAATATTTTCAGTACCTGATGGGCGAGCAGCAAACCAGCCATTTTCAGTGGTCACTTTCAAGCCACCAATAGCAGCACCATTACCTGGTGCATGAGTTAATTTAGCGGTAATCGCTTCACCTGCTAATGTTTCAGCTTCCACCATTTCAGGGCTTAAGTTAGCGAGTACTTTCTTCTGCTCAGGGGAAGCAGGCGCATCAAAACGTTGATAAACCGGCGCACCAAACTTAGCCACGAACTCAGCATAATGTTCACCAGGATCTTTGTTAGTAACAGCAATAATTTCAGCAGCTAATAAAGCAAGGATAATCCCATCTTTGTCAGTACTCCATACGCTACCATCTTTACGAAGGAAAGAAGCGCCAGCACTTTCTTCACCACCAAAACCGAAACTACCATCAAATAAACCATCAACAAACCATTTAAAGCCAACAGGTACTTCTGACATATCACGGCCAAGTTCATTAACAACACGATCAATCATTGAGCTTGAAACAAGTGTTTTACCCACAATTGCTTTATCTGGCCATTCACTACGGTGTGTAAATAGGTAATTAATAGCAACTGCAAGGTAATGGTTAGGATTTAATAACCCCGATGATTTAGTCACAATGCCATGACGGTCATAGTCAGGGTCATTTGCTACAGCCACATCAAATTTATCTTTTAATTTAATTAATCCAGCCATTGCATAAGGTGAAGAGCAATCCATACGGATTTTGCCATCTTTATCTAACGTCATGAATGAGAAGGTAGGGTCAACACGATCATTCACCACTTCAATATTAATACCATAGGTCTCGGCAATAACAGGCCAGTAAGCGACGCCTGAACCACCCAGAGTATCAACACCAATAGTAATACCTGATTTTGCAATGGCTTCTACATCTAAAACATTTTTCAGGTCATCAACGTAAGGTTGAATATAATCGTATTCTTCTACTAAATCTGATTGCATTGCCTCATCAAAGTCAGCTTGTAAAATATCATCATAATTATCATTTAATATTTCATTAGCACGGTCTTGAATGATTTTAGTGACATCGCTATCGGCAGGGCCACCATTTGGCGGGTTGTACTTAAAGCCACCATCTTCAGGCGGGTTGTGAGAAGGCGTAATAACAATGCCGTCCGCTAATGCATCAGGATGTGCTTTGTTATATTGCAAAATAGCATGAGAAATAACAGGTGTTGGTGTATAGCCACCACCTTTTTGAACAATAACTTTAATACCATTCTCAACCAGAACTTGCACTGCTGAAATAAAAGCAGGTTCGGATAAGGCATGCGTATCTTTACCGATGAAAACAGGGCCTGTATAGCCTTTTTCCTTACGGTACTCTGCCAAAGCCTGTGTAATCGCTAAAATATGTAATTCAGTAAAAGCATAGTTTAGTGAGCTACCACGATGCCCTGAAGTACCAAAAGCGACTTGTTGATTAGCAACCTCTACATCGGGAAGGTTAACATAGTAAGCAGAAACTAATTTCGGGATATCAACTAAATCACTTGCTTGTGCCAGTTGACCAGCACGTGGATGAATTGCCATAAGTACCTCTGATTATATTAATAAATTCTAAAAAATATGGGTTAAATTTCTTCTTTTATTCGTGCAATCAAATGATGAGGATATGCCATAGAAGCCATCATCTGAGTTAAAATAATTCGTTTACGTCCTGTATTTGCATTAGTAATAACCCAAAAAGGCGTTTGTGGAATATTTCTAGGTTTACTTGCCTTAAATTGCGCTAACTCCTCTTCGTTATCAGAATTAAGTAATTCCTCTAAATTTGTTCCCAAATAAGCACGCGTTCGACCTTTCGTGATTTCCGCTGCTTCAATAAAAGCTTCTTTTTTCTCAAAATACATTGTCGTTAACATCATCATAAATTTATTAGTGATGATCGGCTCAGCGCTAAACTCGGGATCGGCAAATAACTCACTTATACTTTTATGTACATTATCTGGACTATCAATCGTATTAGATGTTTCTACTTTTTTATTCTCAGCAGTATTGTCTGACTTGTTAGCCTCATCTCTTATTACTTCTACTTTATCACTTTGTGGTGCTTCGTTATTATTTTGAGTGCTCGGTAAAGATAATAAACGACGAAGTATCTGTGAAGGCGTTTCACCAAACGCTTCAATATTATTTAAAATATACTTATATAGATCATCTTCTATTTCGATCGTTTTCATTTTTGCCCCGTTAATATACTTTGTACTTTTGCAGCCCGTATTTAAAAAACAACATAATCAATTTAATGACTATGTAAATACGCTTAGCTTTAATGCATAATTGTAATTCTTTGATACTCTATTTATTTTTACTTAAAACGAGCGTTTATGCTACTAAATTACCAAATTAAACAATCAGAAAAACATGAAGAGAACGGTAAAAATGAAACTATTTTTATGATTCACGGATTATTTGGCAGTTTATCTAACCTTTCGAGTTTAGGAAAAGAATTGCAAAAAACCTTTGATGTGATCCTTGTTGACGTAAGAAATCACGGTCAGAGTCCAAGAAATGTTTCAATGACTTACCATGAGATGGCAGAGGATATTATTAATCTTGCTGATACATTAAATATTGATACCTTTTCCGTATTAGGTCACTCAATGGGCGGAAAAATAGCAATGACATGTGCCTTGATGCACCCAGAACGAGTCAATCGATTAGTCGTTGCTGATATCGCCCCTGCTTCACATAGTGATAAACACAGTAATGTATTTCAAGGATTACAAGCCGTTAGAGCGTCAGAGGTAGGCAGCCGAACTGCAGCAGATAGCGTGTTAGCTGAATATGTGCAAGAACCTGAAATTAGACAGTTCTTGTTAAAATCATATCAACGTGGTGAAGCAGGTTTTCAATTTATTTATGATGTAGATAATCTGCAAAACAATTATGACACGATTCGCTCATGGCCAAATCAGACAAGCACCTATACAAAACCAACGCTATTTATAAAAGGTGGCCTTTCAGATTATATTGAGGCATCAAGCCACTCGTCAATAGAAGCGTTATTCCCAGCTGCGAAACTTAAAGTGATTAATGGCACTGGACATTGGTTACATGCAGAAAAAGCAAAAACTTTTAATCGCTTAGTGAACAGCTTTTTTGCTCAATAAAGGCTTACTTTGTCGTCATGTTTATTCATTTTAGATGGAAAACATAGGTGATAACGGCTATTATTCCTCCCTTAAAATCAAGTGTGCCTAAGCTTTAGTCACATTTAGATAGTATTATTAGAATACAATGTATTAAGGTTTGATAGAAAGATGAAATGACTTGGGCTAACACGGATCATCGTGCCCCAAAAAAGTTAATCTCAGTTTCATCTTTTATTTTACCCAGACTATGAACTAATAATCGGTTATTTCTATAAGAAATGAACTTTATTGCTTTACTTATTTCTTATAAGAAATAGTGTACTAAAACTTAGTCGTAATGTTATTTGAGCAACATTATTTTTAGAGTGCATTGGTTTTATTTAAAAATAGATCTTGAAATTATATGATTGAATACAAGACTTAGGAAAACACGCCTTTGTTAGTATGAAAATCAGCATTGTTGTTAGGTATTAAAATGGCAAAGGAATCAACAGATCGTATTACAAGCGATTTATTTGCAAATGAGGTTCGTCGCGGCAGACCCAAAAGCAACCCTCATTCGCGTCAAGTGCAGCTTAAAATAAATAAGCAAAAGCAGACGCAACGAGATAAAAGAAACGGTTTAAAACGAATCGAATTAAAAGTAGATAGCGAGTTATTTGAAAAACTGAACATGCTATCTGAAACACAATCTATAAGCCGTGCCGAGTTAATAAACCAACTCCTTCACGCACAGTTAAATCAAATAAATTAAGGTATAGAGTATGTCTAGCGTAGGTATTTTCTTTGGTAGCGATACAGGTAACACTGAAGCTGTTGCAAAAATGATACAAAAAGAATTAGGTAACAATTTAGTAGAAGTAAAAGATATTGCTAAAAGCAGCAAAGAAGAGATCGCTGAATTTAGTTTGATTTTATTCGGTATCCCAACTTGGTACTATGGTGAAGCTCAATGTGACTGGGATGATTTTTTCCCTGATCTTGAAGATATTGACTTCACAGACAAACTTGTTGCTATTTTTGGTTGTGGAGACCAAGAAGATTATGCAGAATACTTTTTAGATGCAATGGGCCAATTAGGTGATATCGTTGAAAGTAAAGGTGGTATCATCGTAGGTAACTGGCCAACAGAAGGCTATGATTTTGAAGCTTCAAAAGCATTAGTTGATGACAATACATTTATTGGCCTAGGTATTGATGAAGACCGCCAACCAGAATTGACCGCATCTCGCGTAAAAGAATGGTCACAACAAATTTATAATGAAATGTGCTTAGCAGAGCTAGCTGACTAAATTCACCATAGAGCATTTAGGACATAATATGAGTAATGAAAACTTAGCCCTTAAACAAGCAGGTTTAAAAGTAACATCACCACGTTTAAAAATTCTGAGCTTATTACAATTGCCAGAAAATCAACATTTAAGCGCCGAAGACCTATATAAAAAATTACTAGAACAAGGTGATGAAGTAGGTGTTGCAACTGTATACCGCGTATTAAACCAGTTCGATGATGCAGGGATTGTTACTCGTCACCATTTTGAAGGTGGCAAGTCAGTATTTGAATTAACTCATAAAGAACATCATGATCATCTAGTATGTTTAAAATGTGGTGAAGTAATTGAATTTAATGATCCAATTATTGAAGAACGCCAAACGTTAATAGCAGAAAAATACGGCATAAAATTGACTAACCACAGTTTATATTTGTATGGTGAACCAGTCGATGGTGGGTGTTGTAAACACAATAATAAATAAGCTTAATAAGTAATTTAAAGCATATAAAAAAAGCCTGCTAATAAAGCAGGCTTTTTTTGTATCTTTTATTCTAGCAACCCTATCTCTTTATAATATTTAAGCGCACCTGGGTGCAAAGGAGCTGTTAAGTATTTTGTTACCATTGATTTTTTCGTTAACCCTTTAAACGAAGGATGTAGCTTAGAAAATTTCTCATGATTTTCAAATACAGCCTTGACCATTTGATAAGCGACATCATCAGGTAAATCACTGGTTGTTACTACTGTAGCACCTACACCGAAGGTACTGGTATCTTCAGGATTATCCTTATAAATATTCCCAGGAATCGTTGCAGGCTCATAATAAGGGTAGGTATTAATAAGCTTATTTATTTTTTCACCTTCAACGTTAACCAACTTTGTATTACAAGCGCTGGTCGCTTCTTTAATAGAGCTGTTTGGATGCCCTACAACATAAACAATCACATCAATTTTTTTATCGCATAACGCTTGTGCTTGCTCATTGGGTCTTAATTCTGTTACTTCTGAAAAGTCAGAGGTATCCCATCCATATAGGTCTAATAAAACATCCATGGTGGCACGCTGCCCCGAATTCTCAACACCAAAATTAACCCGCTTCCCTCTAATGTCTTCGAAGAATGAAATATCGGCATCTTCTGTTGCTAAGACAGTAAAAGGTTCTGAATGAACTGAAAATAAAGATCTTAGTTTCTTAAATGGTCCTTGCTCTTTAAAAATAGTACTGCCGTAATATGCATGGTTTTGCCAATCCGATTGCACAACAGCAACATCAATATCTTTGCTTTTAAGCGCATTCAAATTATAAATTGAACCAGGCGTACTTTTAATCTCGCAACGAATGTTATCTGTTTTATTGACTTGATTAACTAAATAACAAATAGCGCCCCCCGTTGGATAATAAACACCGGTTAAACCACCAGTGCCAATTGCAACGTATTCAACCTTAGCGCTAACATTAGCTTGGTATAAGCTAAGCAGACACAGTATTGACAGTGGCTTGACAGGAAGTACTACTCTATCCAACAAAGCACGAGAGAAGTGTTTAAGATGAGTGCTAAAACTTAATTTAATTAACATACTGTTAATGAGGCCATACGATATTTTTAATTAAAACCTTAGAGTTTCGCTTTAAATTATACATCTCTTTTTTGGCTTTCGGTAACTGGCTAATCTCAGCTAATGAGAAGTCTCGCTCTCTAAACCAATGAATACTTTGTGTGGTTAATACAAAGATAGACTCCAAACCAAGAGAGCGAGCTTTACGCTCAACATGCTCAACGAGCTTATCTGCACGAGCTGCTCTTCTATATTTAGGGTGACTTACTAAACAAGCTAATTCCCCCATTTTTTCATTAATGAATGGGTATAAAGCTGCACAACCTATTACCATACCGTCACGCTCTACAATAAAAAATGACTCAATTTCATTTTCTAATAATTCTCGAGAACGTTTAACTAGAATCCCTTGTTTTTCTAAAGGTTCAATAAGTTGTAATAAGCCACCAATATCATCAATGGTAGCAGGACGAATCTGCTCATAACTTTCTTTAACTATTTGAGAGCCTGTACCATCTCGTGTGAATAGCTCTTTTAATAAAGCCCCATCCTGAAAATAGCTAATTAAATGACAACGTGTCACATCAGCTTTACAAGCTGCAACAGCCGCTCTTAAAAAGCGTAATGTCCCCGAAGCTTGACCTGACTCTTTCTCTATCGCATCAATATGTACTTGTGCTTGCTCAGGGAGTAGCTCGGTAATAACTTTACCATTTTCATCCAAAACACCTTGGTTAGAACAAAAACCAATGAGCTTATCTGCTTTAATATCAATAGCCACTTGTCGTGCAACATCTTCAGCTAATAAATTAAAGACCTCGCCTGTTACTGAATAACCTAATGGTGAAATAATAGGGATTGCACCAGAAGATAATTGAGATTGAATCCCCTCTACATCAATACGTCTAACCTTACCTGCATGTAAGAAATCAATGCCGTCTTTAACACCAATAGGTTGCGCTGTCACAACATTACTAATAACCGTGCGAATTGATGCGCCTTGCATTGGCGAGTTCACTAACCCCATAGACAAACCAGCCTGAAGTTGAATTTGTACAACACCTACTGCTTGTTTAATTAGGGATAATGTTCGGTCATCGGTAATTCGTAAGTCTTTATGGAATTCGCTACTGTGACCATGAACATCGAGTTGCTTTTGTATTTGAGGTCGTACGCCGTGGACTAAAACCAGCTTCACCCCCAAACTATTTAATAAAGCAATATCATTAATGATGTGTTGAAAGTTATCTGTTTCTAATGCTTCACCACCGATCATTAAGACAAATGTTTTATGACGGTGGGCATTAATATATGGAGCAGAATTACGAAACCAATTAATTAATTGTGTAGAGCTATTTGCGACTTCCATTTATTTCCCTATTAATCATGCATATTCACAATATATTTATATCGCGAAGTTTATCAAGTTGAGGTTTATGATGGCAAAACAATTGTTCAAAGAATAACAAATAACTGTGTTTATTTATCACTCTCAAAAACCGGTAATGAAAGATGAAAGTATATTGCGCATAACCTCAACGATAAGGTACCTAACATGGCGATAGACATCGATAATATACTGCCTAACTGTATGTAATCGCATACAACGTATAATGTAGCACCTAAAATTGAAGCTGTTGCATAGACCTCTTTCTGAAGAACAAACGGTATTTGCCCGCTTAAGATATCTCGAATCATACCACCGACAACACCGGTAATGCAGCCCATAACAATAGCCACGGTACCACTAAAACCAAACATCAATGCTTTTTGTGCGCCAATAATAGTAAAAATAGACAAACCAAATGCGTCAAATATCGGCAATAAGTAAGCAGGAAAGCGGTGAATTCTATTAATTAAGAAAACACTTAAAATCGCCGTAACAATGATAACGTATATATAGGTATTATCTGTTATCCAGAAAACCGGTGTGCTGCCCATCATCATATCACGTAAGGTTCCACCACCAATCCCCGTCACTCCGGCTAATACAAGTATACCAAAGGGATCCATACGCAAACGCGTGGCCACTAAAACGCCTGAAATGGCACAAGTGATCACACCAACAAGATCTGAAATATAAATAAAACTATCTAACATAGATTAGTGGCCCCTATAGCCAGAGCAGAAAAGATGCTCGATGTTAAACGATCAACCTCTTAAATAGCAATATCAATATAGGAAGCAGTCCGACAGTAATATAAAAAAGAAGAGCTTGCTAATAAAAATCACATAATGACGTTATTTACAGCAAGCAATTAGGTGGTAACTAATGAGTCTTGAGGCTAGATTGAGAATGAAGAACCACAACCACATGTCGCAGTTGCATTTGGGTTATCAACTAAAAAACGCGAGCCTTCTAAACCGTCAATAAAGTCGACCGTTCCACCAACTAAGTATTGTAAACTCATTGGATCTACAGATAAGGTTACCCCACTGTTTTCAATCAAAGTATCATCATCATTTACTTTTTCATCGAACGTAAAACCGTATGAAAATCCAGAACAACCACCACCTGTCACATAAACTCTCAGTTTAAGGTTGTCATTATTCTCTTCTTCAATGAGTGCTTTTACTCTTTTTGCTGCATTATCACTGAAATTAATCGGTAATGCTGTTTCCACTTCGCTTGTCATATTAATTCTCAGCCTTGTTGATATTTATCTCTGTATTATCCGATACCTGACTAGTTTGTTCAAGTACTACTATTCAGCTTGTACTACTAACTCGGCTAATGGAGATGTATCATTTTCTAAATAGTCTTGCCAATCATAGACTTTTTCTACATCTTGAGCGCTACGAAAACGAGAGCGTTTTGCACTTGCAACAACAAATACTTGCTCGACCTGTAAATCCTTAGGTAAAGTAAAAGTCCCTGTTAATGTTTGAAAATACTCAAACTTAAATTGGGATTCAAAAGTCTCACTGTATTCACTTAGTTTAACAACCTTATTCTCAGCCTCATCATTACTGCTATCCGCAAACATGATCTCTACATTGCCAGTCAGTTCACTACGCCCTTTTTGCGCTTGCATTAATACAACTTCGTATGAGAAAACACCTTTAACGTCAGTCTTTGACACTTTAAAGGAATAAATATTTAAACCAACTTGTGCTAACTCCGGTGCCACGACTTGCTCATAAAAATACAGCTTATCGTTACTTGACTGTAAAGCATCGTCTAGTTTTTTATTTTCAGACTTTAAAACATCATTAATTTTTTGCTCGGCCGATAAATCAGCTTGTACTAAATTTAAATTCTCAATTAACTCTGTTTTTTCAGCATTTAGGCTAATCACTTCCATCTGTGACAATTTGACTTGATGTTCCAGAATATCTTTCTGAAACTTACCCATCATAAATCCCAAATAAATAAACAAACAGCTAATCACGCACCATTTAAAAATACTGATTTTAATACGCTTCATCGTGTTATCTCTTATTTTTTATATCGATCTAAACTGCGGTTCATCGCTTTATCCGTTGTTTCTTGACGTTTAGCTCGCATTGCTAATTTCAAGGTTCTTTCCAGTAACTGAGTATATATCGGACGTCCGCCTAAGCTTTGTGCAACCATTGTCGCCCCTAAACACGTCACGATTAAAGGTAAAATCATTTCATAGTTACTCGTCATCTCTATCACTAATAAAATCCCAGTGATTGGCGCACGAACTGTGGCAGCAAATAACCCGCCCATTCCGGCAATCGCAAATGCGCCAGGTTCAGTAATAATGGTTGGGAATAATGCTTGCCCAACAAGGCCAAAAAGCATTCCAAAAAGCGTTCCTAAAGCCAGTGTTGGTGCAAATACACCACCCGGTGCACCAGAGCCAAAGCTCAGTAACGTCGTCAAAGTACGAAGTATAAAGAGTAGCAATAAACCACCAGCAAAGAACTGCCCACCTTCTACATGTGGAATTAATTCCATGCCACTAAAAGCAATATCAGGCGCGACGATACTCAACATACCAAATAAACCACCTAATGCAGCACCAATACCAACAAAGTGCCAACGACGTCCTTTATGAATCGATAAATACAGATCCTGAGTCCAAAGAATCAGTTTATTAAAAAAGATACCTATTACCCCAAAACAAAATCCTAAAATCAGATAAAAGCCAAGGGTATTTAAATCAGGGTGGGAGTACTGTGTCACAGTGACAACGGCATCTTGGTCAGTAAAGATACGCATTACAATAGTTGCCATTACGGCACTCATAAACACACTTTTGGTTGACGTTAAACTGTAGTTAAACTGTGAACGCATCTCTTCAATAACAAACATAATACCGGCCAATGGCGCATTAAAAGCCGCAGCTAAACCGCCAGCAGCACCAGCAGCTAACAAAGCTTGCCCATCGACTTTATTCACTTTGAATATATCTGAAATCATTCGCCCAACATTGGCACCAAGCTGAACAGAAGGCCCTTCTCGACCCAGTGCCATACCACTGCCTAAAGCCAGCAATCCGCCGACAAACTTTACTGGAATAACACGTTTCCAACGCACTGGACGCATCCCTTCCATTGCCCCTTCTATTTCAGGAATACCACTCCCCCCTGACTCAGGAGCAAAACGATGTGTTAGATAAAAAGCAGTCGCAGCCATTAAAGAAGAGATTGGAATCGCAATTAACCAAAGTGGTATGCCCCCTTCCCCATAATGATGGACTAATTCTAAACGCAGTTCTGATATCCAAATGATTCCATGGTCAAATAAGGCGGAGACAGTCCCTGCGAGCAGGCCAATAAAAATAGATAACCAAAATAGTAGAGCACTACTTTTACGAGTAAAGAAGCGATCAATAAAGTTCTTAAATCCATTAATAAAAAACATTGGCACTGCTGTTTTCATAATCGCGTAATAACCCTAAGTAAATAAGAGGTGGAAACCAACATTATAGTTAACAATATTGATTAATCGACTTGATTTTCATCATATTATCAAAAAAGCAATAAAGAAACCTCTGTAAAAAGAAATTCCATTTTACTTTCTCAGTTGCATCTTCCTTTATCATGGGTATATTGCTCTTTTAACTAATTCAAAAAATAAGTAATGGGATCCTATGAGTAAATCATCAGCACTATTTAATCGAGCACAATCTATCATTCCAGGTGGCGTTAACTCTCCGGTTCGCGCATTTAACGGCGTAGGCGGCGGCCCGCTATTTATTGAAAAAGCACAAGATGCTTATATCTATGATGTTGATGGTAAAAAGTACATTGATTATGTTGGTTCTTGGGGACCAATGATTTTAGGACATAACCACCCTGCAATTAAAAAAGCAGTCATTGATGCAGCAGAAAACGGCTTGAGCTTCGGCGCACCGACTGAAATTGAAATCACAATGGCAGAAAAAGTACAGCAACTTGTTCCGTCTATGCAGCAAGTGCGAATGGTAAGCTCTGGTACTGAAGCAACCATGAGTGCAATTCGTTTAGCACGTGGTTACACTAATCGCGATAAAATATTAAAGTTTGAAGGTTGTTACCATGGTCATGCCGATTCACTATTAGTGAAGGCCGGTTCAGGTGCATTAACATTAGGACAACCAAGCTCTCCAGGTATCCCAGCCGACTTTGCACAACACACATTAACAGCAGATTATAACGATCTAGATTCTGTTAAAGCATTATTTGAAGCTTATCCAGAAGAGATATCTTGTATTATTGTTGAGCCTGTTGCCGGCAATATGAACTGCATCCCACCAGCAGACGGCTTTTTACAAGGTCTACGTGATATTTGTGACCAATACCAAGCACTTCTAATCTTTGATGAAGTGATGACTGGTTTTCGCGTTGCATTAGGTGGTGCACAAGCTCATTACAATATCAAACCGGATCTAACCACGCTAGGTAAAGTTATTGGTGGCGGCATGCCTGTGGGTGCATTTGGTGGTAGTCATGAAGTCATGCAGTTCATCGCACCAACCGGGCCTGTTTATCAAGCCGGTACTTTATCAGGTAATCCAATTGCGATGCATGCAGGACTTGCTTCATTGACCGCGCTTGACACACCTGAGTATGCGCAACTAGCCATTAAAACTAAACAACTAGCAGAAGGCCTAAAACAAGCAGCAACGGAAGTTGGTGTGCCTGTGGCAGTCAACTATGTGGGTGGTATGTATGGTTTATTTTTCACTGATGCAGCAAAAGTGACTAACTTCAAAGAAGTTTGTGAATGTGATACTGACAAATTTAAAAAATTCTTCCACTTCATGTTAGAAGAAGGTGTTTACCTTGCACCTTCAGCATTTGAAGCAGGCTTTTTATCACTGGCTCATAGCGACCAAGATATTAACGATACTATTGCTGCAGCAAAAAAAGCGTTCTCACAGCTATAATTAAATAGCAGCATGCTGACAAAATTAGACGAGGTAGCAATCTCGTCTAATTGCCTTTCTTTATCTCTCCTCAATACCAAGATAAGCTGTTTTTTTTGTGTTTTCTTACATTCAATTTCATTTCTATTTCAACCTTAGAATATAACTGCTGTATACTCACCTTTTAGATATTAATTAATAATTACAGGGTAATAGAATATGAGTGAAGTCATAGACATGAGTTTAGAGGGCGTTGAGCAGTTATCCCTCGCTAAATTTACAGAAGATGCCTACCTCAACTATTCCATGTACGTGATCATGGATCGTGCTCTTCCACACATAAGTGATGGTTTAAAACCGGTTCAACGCCGAATCATTTATGCTATGTCAGAATTAGGTTTATCAGCTCTCGCTAAATATAAAAAATCTGCTCGTACCGTCGGTGATGTATTAGGTAAGTACCATCCCCATGGCGATAGCGCTTGTTATGAAGCAATGGTGTTAATGGCGCAGCCCTTCTCTTATCGTTACCCATTGATTGATGGTCAAGGTAACTGGGGTGCACCTGACGATCCAAAATCATTTGCTGCAATGCGTTACACAGAGTCTCGTTTATCGGCTTTTTCAGAAGTCTTACTGTCTGAGATTAATCAAGGTACAACTGATTGGAAGCCTAACTTTGACGGTACATTAAAAGAACCAGAACTCTTACCTGCACGTTTACCACATATATTATTAAACGGTATTACTGGTATTGCGGTGGGGATGGCAACGGATATTCCTCCACATAATGCGCGTGAAGTGGCGAATGCCTGTTTACATTTAATCGATCACCCGAAAGCGACCTTAGAAGAGTTAATGGAGTTTGTACAAGGCCCTGATTACCCAACGGAAGCTGAAATAATCACTCCTCGTAAAGAGATCATTAACATTTACAAAACCGGAAGAGGTAGTTTCAAGAGTCGCGCTGTTTATCAGGTTGAAAATGGCGAAATCGTGGTGACAGCAATACCGCACCGTGTTTCCAGTGCAAAAATATTAAAAGATATAGCTAAACAAATGCAGGATAAAAAGCTACCAATGGTAGCCGATCTGCGCGATGAATCAGACCATGAAAATCCTACTCGACTAGTGATTATTCCACGTTCTAACCGTATTGATACAGAAGCATTAATGAATCACTTATTTGCTTCTACTGATTTAGAAGTTAGCCATAAAGTAAACTTAAATATGCTGGGCTTAAATCAACGTCCAAGTGTGAAAGGTTTAGTGACTATTTTAAGTGAGTGGTTAATCTACCGACGCGATACCGTGCGTCGTCGTCTACAATTCCGTTTAGATAAAATCTTAGCGCGTGTACATATTTTAGAAGGCTTGTTGATTGCCTATTTAAATATCGATGAAGTGATCGAAATCATTCGTACCTACGATGATGCTAAAGCGGAATTGATGTCTCGTTTTCAATTATCAGAGATTCAAGCACATGCCATTCTAGAGATTAAACTACGTCAACTGGCTAAACTTGAAGAAATTCAAATCCGTGGTGAAATGGATGAGTTATCTGAAGAGCAGAAAAAACTAGAATTACTGTTAAGCTCAGATCGACGCCTTAATACGCTTGTGAAAAAAGAGATTAAAGCCGATGCTGAAAAGTATGGTGATGATCGACGTTCACCAATGATCGAGCGTTTAGAAGCGAAAGCATTAAGCGAAAAAGAATTAATGCCAAGTGAGTCAGTTACTATCGTATTATCTACTCAGGGCTGGGTACGAAGCGCCAAAGGTCATGATGTTGATGCCCGCGCATTAAACTTCAAAGCTGGTGATGAATACCTCACAAGTTGCCAAGGTAAAAGTAACCAAAGCTGTATATTTATAGATTCATCTGGGCGTGCCTATTCATTAGATGCACACACTCTCCCGTCTGCCCGAACACAAGGCGAACCATTAACTGGCCGTTTTAATCAGAATGAGAATGTGCCCTTCGCTTGTGTGTTAATGGGTGACGATGAAGACCGCTATATTATAAGTAGTGACCATGGTTATGGCTTTATTGCGACCTTAAGTGATATCAATAGCCGAAATAAAAATGGTAAAGCACTGATCAATTTAACCACCAATGCATTAATAATGCAGCCACAAAAGATCTCTAATAATGGTGATGATTTATGTTTAACGATCAGTAATGAAGGACGCATGTTGATTTTCCCAGTTGCTAGTTTGCCAAGCTTAAGCAAAGGTAAAGGTAATAAGATGATCAACATCATGTCGGCCAAAGCGACTAAACGTGAAGAGTTTGTTACTATGCTGCAGGTTATTAGACCTGAAAGTGCTGTGACATTACACGCAGGTAAACGTAAATTAACGCTTAAAGCAAACGACTTAGCACATTATCAAGGTGAACGCGGACGCCGTGGCAATAAATTACCACGTGGATTACAACGCGTTGATAAAATTGAAGTTATTAATCCAAAACTAGAACAACAAGAGAACCAATAAACCATGTTATTTATTATCAGAACATTTTTAATTATTGTCGCCGTCATTGTATTAAGTGTTTACTCATTACTGTACTGCTTATTCAGTCCACGTAATCCTAAAAACACTTATCACTTTGCTATGTTATTTGCCAAAATGTCTCGTATTGTTGGACTTAAAGTGACTTATCGCATTCCGGACAGTGCAAAAGATAATGGCTCAGTTGTTTATATTGCAAACCATCAAAATAACTACGATATGGTAACAACAACTGGTGCAGTACAACCTGGCTCAGTAACCATTGGTAAAAAGAGTTTAGTTTTAGTGCCTTTCTTTGGCATTATTTACTGGTTAACAGGCAATATTTTAATCGACCGTGATAATAAAGATAAATCTAAAAACACCATTACAGATGTCGTGGATCAGATGCGAGCAAAAGATCTAGCCGTATGGATTTTTCCAGAAGGAACGCGTAGCCGCGGTCGTGGTTTAATGCCATTTAAAATGGGGGCTTTCCATACCGCTCTTCAAGCCGGTGTAAATATAGTGCCGACGGTTATTTCCAATACCCACGATCAAGTTAAATTAAATCGTTGGGATAATGGGGAAGTGATTGTTGAAATGCTTGAACCTATTGATATTAGCCAATATAAAAAGCGTGAAATTCGTCGTTTGATGAATGACTCTCGTGCAGTTATGCTTGCTAAATACATACAATTAAACGAAGAAGTAAATCGCCCAGATCCTAATACAAGTAGCGAAGATTAATTTCTAATCATATTTAAACCTTGAACGAGAAGAGATAGACAGATGTCAGAAGAACTTACACAAGAAGAACTATTAGCAGAGTTAGCCGAAGAGACAGCTGACATAGTTGAAGCCGTATTAGAAGATGGTAGTAATCCTGATGCCATTTACATGATCGAACATCACCTTTCATGTGACAACTTCGATGTACTAGAAAAAGCCGCAGTGGCTTGTTTCAAAAAAGGCTATGAAGTTACAGATCCAGAAGAATTAGAATTAGAAGATGGCTCTATTATTTTAAGCTTTGATGTTGTGGTTGAAATGAACCTAGATGAAGAAGCTATTTTTGAAGATGTAGAAAGATTAGTAGCTTTAGCTGACTCTTTTGGCATTGAATATGACGGTTGGGGCACTTACCCAGAAGAATAATATCGAGCTCATGTTTTTTATAGTCAAATTTAAACATGATAATAGCAAGTTATACCAATTATATTAAATAAGTGATCTAAATTTTACGCAGGAAAAATGACGGAGTTCAAGGCGTAATTTGAGTTAAATAGTTGTTCTATTTACGAAAATTACAACGAAGAAATAAGTTATTTTAACAAGCAAAATAGATCAGTTAATTAGTGTGATTGGTATTAATATCCAACATATAAAAAAACCAAGCTTTAATCGCTTGGTTTTTTTTGACTTTGAGAAATCAATGAGGGCGTCTTAACTTTCTTCTGCGTCAGGTGCTTCTTTTTCAGACTCGGCATTTTGAAAACTTTCAACTAATGCATTTTTCAGCACCATCGCTTCAATTTCCAAACCGCATAACTCTTCATCCCAGTTTAACCCAGCAAAGACTTGTTGCTTCTGCATACCGTCTAACCATGAATCAAAGAACACATCTAATGCGATGCTAACTGTTTTATAATCAGCCCACTCTTCTGTTTGTAATTTTTTCGCTTGCTTTTCATCTGACCAAAATAAGTAAACGGCTGTTGCATCTTTATTATCATGTGCGTGGCAATTTGCCCAACCTTCATTTTCATCAAATAACCCAAACAACTCGCCTTCTGCAGCAACTTGTTCAATAAAGGCTTCAGCTCGTTTTAAATATTGTTCTTTCATTAGTGTCTCTACTTTTCTAATTGGACTTGATCGTTAGCATCTAGTTTTTGCTCTAATTCAGCAAACTTCTCTTCCATTGCATTAAGCTTTTCGCGAGTACGTAATAATACTTGAGTTTGCACATCAAACTCTTCGCGGCTTACCATATCTAACTTGCCTAACTGAGCTTGCAATACTTGCTTTATTTTACGATCAACTTCACTGCCTAGACTTTTTACCCCTTCAGGCATTGCATCACTGACTTGCTTTGCTATCTCTTCTAACTTCTGCGGATTAAACATAAAATGCTCCTTAAATAATTACAGGCATTGTAAACTTACCCCTGTTTAATTTCTATGGTGTAACCTCATATTTATCTTTTAAACACCAAAACCATTAAAATATCTGTCATTAACATGGTTTGCTAAATATTAACTTTCAACACACTTCAAAAAAGCTTGGATTAAAGGGTCATTTAAACGACTCTTATAACAACAAACCCCCAGATTAAAAGCCGCAAGTTCACCAATCCCCGATAAATGTTGAACACGATCCCGCACTGGACTATTTTCTATCACCACATCCGGTGCAATACCAACGCCACAACCTAAAGCAACCATACTAATCAATGCTTCATTACCTGCTACTTTTGCGTAGATTTGTGGTTTCCCAGCCTTTAGAGAGCGAAACCAAGTATCAAAGCGACGTCGAATAGCGCCATGTTCAGGTAAAATGAAAGGAATATGTTTCCAGTCAATACGTTCTTCTTTAATTTGCTGCGTAACAAGGCATGGAGTCGTAGGGGCAATAATTGAAATAGGGATTTCAGCTAATTCAATAAAATGCATACGTGAAGGAAAATTATCTGGATAAGCGGTAATCGCAAAGTCCACTTGGTGCAGTGTAATTTGTTCAATCGCTGCGGCACTGTCCCCTGTGGTTAACTTAATTTCCACATTTGGGTGATTACGCCTAAAACGCTCTAAAATAGGCGGAAGATGACTATAAGCAGCAGTTACCGAACAATATAAATTGATCTCCCCTTCTAACTCATTAGTCCCTTTTGAGATAGTATTTTTTAAAATTTCCCACTGCTCTATTTGTTGAATAGCATATTCTTTAAAGACTAAACCCGCTTCAGTTAAGACAACGGAACGGTTGTCACGGATTAATAAGTTCGCACCGAGTTCAACTTCCATACGCTGAATCGAACGACTTAATGTGGAGGGACTAACGTGCATCGCCAATGCAGTTTTAGAGAAGTGTAAACTCTGACTTAAATGCACAAAGGTTTGAAGTAATTTAATATCCATTAAAACTACTGACTTTTTACAACGGGTAAGGTATCACTCGCACCCCACTCACTCCATGAGCCATCGTACACACTTAATGCATCATAACCAGCTAACTTGGCTCCTAAGGCAAGAATACAAGCGGTCACACCAGAGCCACAACTGAATATCATCTTTTGCTTTTGTGGCATTAAAGCTTCAAAAATTTGCGCCAATTGATAAGCATTCTTCATGGTTTGGTTATTTAAGATCTCAGTGATCGGTAAATTAATCGCAGAAGGAATATGCCCAACACGCAACCCAGCTCTTGTTTCTGGCACTTCTCCCAAAAAACGTTCTCTCGCTCGTGCATCTATCAGCGATACATTTTTATCGTCAATAGCTTTGTAAACTTGATCTTTATTACTGATTAAATCTGCTTGGTATACAGCTTTAAAATCACCTTGAGGTCGTTCGTTAGCAAGCGGTGGACGAACATTAACTTTATAGCCCGCTTCTTTCCAAGCAGGTAAGCCGCCATCTAAGACAGCAATATTGTTAAATCCCATGGCTTTAAACATCCACCACACTCTCGGGCTTGAGAAAATGCCTAAGCTATCATAGACAATTACAACACTATCATTATTAATACCGAGCATTTGTACTGACAACTCAAAGTGCTGAGGAGCGGGCATCATATGAGGTAATGCGGCATCTTGATCACAAACTTCGCGATCAAAATCAAAAAATTGAGCATTGTCTATTCTTTCATTTAGCCATTCTTGATGTCCATTACGGTTAGTCATTGGCATATGCCAGCTTGCATCTAATAAAACTAGGTCACTATGGTTATGGTGCTCGGCTAACCATTGAACAGAAACCAAGTCACTAGGTAACACCAACGAAGACATAAAAACCCCTTAAAAACAGCAAGTTAACTTAAAAAAAGAAAGAATAAAATTAAAACCAAATAACGACATGATAATAGCAAATAACAAATCAAGATGCACTTACTCTCAGGTTTGTTTAACAAAAGGAATAACAACTTTCAAAAATTGCAATATAAGCTCTCGCCATATCCCAAATTTTGCAATGTAATGTTGCTAATATATCATTTTGCGCAACACAAGTTATACGCTATAGTGAGCGCCGTAAAAGAGACGAGGACAAACGTCACTTACCCTTATTAACTTAATTTTGGAGCACAGCTAACATGGCTAACTACTTTAATACTCTTCCTCTACGTGAGAAGTTACATCAACTAGGTCAATGTCGTTTTATGGATCGCAGCGAATTTGCTGACGGTTGTGAAGCATTAAAAGGCAAAAAAGTAGTTATCATCGGTTGTGGTGCTCAAGGTCTTAACCAAGGTCTTAACATGCGTGATTCAGGTCTTGACGTTTCTTACACATTACGTGCAGAAGCAATTGCTGAAAAACGTCAATCTTGGAAAAACGCTACAGAAAACGGTTTCACAGTAGGTACTTACGAAGAACTAATTCCACAAGCTGACTTACTATGTAACCTAACACCTGACAAACAACACACTGCAGTTGTTGGCGCAGTAATGCCATTAATGAAAGAAGGTTCTACACTAGCTTACTCTCACGGTTTCAACATCGTTGAAGAAGGTATGCAAGTACGTGAAGATATCACTGTAATCATGTGTGCACCTAAATGTCCTGGTTCTGAAGTACGTGAAGAATACAAGCGTGGTTTCGGTGTACCAACACTAATCGCTGTTCACCCTGCAAATGACCCACAAAACCACGGTTTAGCATGGGCTAAAGCATACGCATCTGCAACTGGTGGTGACCGTGCTGGTGTACTTATGTCTTCTTTCGTAGCAGAAGTTAAATCTGACCTAATGGGTGAGCAAACTATCCTATGTGGTATGTTACAAACAGGTGCTATCCTAGGCTATGAAAAAATGGTTGCTGACGGTTTAGAGCCATCTTACGCAGTTAAACTTATCCAATACGGTTGGGAAACAGTAACTGAAGGCCTTAAATACGGCGGCATCACAAACATGATGGATCGTCTATCTAACCCAGCTAAAATTAAAGCATTCGATATGTCTTTAGAACTTAAAGATATCTTACGTCCACTATTCAACAAGCACATGGATGACATCATCGAAGGTGAATTCTCTGCAACAATGATGGCTGACTGGGCAAATGATGACGTTAACCTACTAAAATGGCGTGCAGCAACAGCTGAAACTGGTTTTGAAAAACAACCAGCTGGCGACATGGAAATTGACGAGCAAGAATTCTACGACCACGGTATCTTCTTAGTTGCAATGGTTAAAGCCGGTGTTGAGCTTGCGTTTGAAGCAATGACTGCATCAGGTATCATCGAAGAGTCTGCATACTACGAGTCTCTACATGAAACTCCGCTTATCGCAAACACAATCGCTCGTAAGAAACTTTACGAAATGAACGTTGTTATCTCTGATACTGCTGAATACGGTTGTTACTTATTCGACCACGCTGCAAAACCACTACTTGCAGACTTCGTTAAAGCAATGAGCCCTGAGTACTTAGGTAAGCCATTAACAGTTAAATCTAACTCTGTTGATAACGCTCGCTTAATCGAAATCAACGAAGAGATTCGTAACCACCCTGTAGAAATCGTAGGTAAGAAACTACGTGGTTACATGAAGGATATGAAAACTATCGTTGAAGCGTCTAACTAAGACCAACCAGTCCCAATAAGTTTTTATATAAGCCAAGCTCAATGCTTGGCTTTTTTGTATCTGCGTTTAAGTAAGAAACTACGTCTATACCTACAAGAAGAAAGACATGAAAACTATCGTTGAAGCGTCTAACTAAGACCAACCAGTCCCAATAAGTTTTT
>NZ_JBAKAZ010000038.1:0-32337 GCF_038155185.1 Psychromonas aquatilis | reverse complement strand
CCTGTTACCATGGAATTTCAAAAAATAGGTGTGGTTTGCTAGACGCTTACATTTTTCCTGCGCAAAATTTAGATCACTTATTTAATATAATTGGTATTATTTTGCGACAACGACTGCAGTGGCATAAAAAGAACTTTTTAAAGTCACCTTTCATTGTAAATGTTACGGCGCCGCATAAACAAGATCCTGTGTGAGTCTCTGTCATTGGTCATTTCCCTTTAAGTTTGAATCCTAGTCTATTTGCTTAATTAATCTAGATAAATGTATTGAGTTTCCCAAACATAAATAAAGCTATCGGGATAAACTGTTACCTATATTTAAAACAAGATGAAAGGTATCAAATTACCCTAATTTTTCTTGGATCCAGTTAGCAATGTCGGTTAATTGTTCAAGGACAACCGTATGGGCCATCGGGTAAGTTTTCCATTGAGCGGGGTAATTTGCATTGACTAAGAGTTCATTGGCTATTTTACCTGCTTGCATAACAACCACTTCATCCTGTGTACCGTGCATTTGTAGGATAGGTGTTTGTTGATTTATTGCTGATAGGTCATCGGGTAATTTATCTGCAGTAGGTAAATAGCATGACATTGCTAAAACACCAGCTAATTTTTGCGGGTATCTTAAGCCGGTGAATAAAGCGACAACACCACCTTGGCTAAAACCAGCGATGATTATCTTATCTGCTGCAATCCCCTTATCAATTTGCTCTTGAATTAAAGCATCAAGTGATTGTTCAGACTCAAGTACGCCTTTCATATCGGCACGGTTATGTAGATTCATTTCTTTAATATCATACCAAGCGCGCATCACTGCACCTTGATTAATCGTAACGGCTTGCTCAGGAGCATGGGGAAAGATAAAGCGTATTTGATGATCTTTCGGTAATTTTAATACGGGAACGATAGGCGAAAACCCTGCACCAGAATCACCTAATCCATGTAGCCAAATAACGCAGCTGGTGGCTGTAGAAGTTGGCTCGACTATTATTTTATCTAGGGTTGTTGATGGCATGTTTTGTTCCTTTAACTAATCAATAAAGTGACTTGTAATTACAAACTAATCTAGTGGTAAGGCTGTTTTTTTAACAACTTCCCTTAACACAAAACTAGAGTGAACTCCGGTGACCCCTTCGAGTTTGGTTATGTGTCCTAGTAAAAACTGTTCATAATGTTGCATATCTCGTACTACCACTTTTAATAAAAAATCGGCAGATTGTCCTGTTACAATTAAACATTCTAATACTTCAGGCAATGCTGTAATAGAGGCTTCAAATTTTTCAAATCGTTCGGGAGTGTGCCTATCCATACTGATCCCGATCATCGCTGTTAAATTTAAGCCTAACTTTGCGCTTTTTAATAGGGTGACGTGTTTATCGATGATACCCGACTCTTCCAAGCGTTTAACACGGCGCGAACAAGGAGTTGGGGACAGTCCAATACTGTCTGCTAGCTCTAAATTACTAATACGAGCGTTTTCTTGCATTAATTGCAATATTTGTTTGTCTGTTCGGTCTAATTTGAGTATAGATTGCATATTAATCTCTAGTGTTGAAGTTAAAAACTAATTTTTAATTACATTGTAGTTATATATTGCAATATAATGTGTTTGTTGAGGCAACTTTGCAATCATTCTCTCAATAAAGTTCGCTATAGTTTGTTCATGGATAGCGAGCGACGTTTCTAACCGGAAACTGGGGGGCAACACTCTTACCAAGATGAGCCTACTCGCTAATTCGGATATCCATTTTAATAGTTAATACACTATCAATCGTTTTTAGGAAAAGTATTATGCCAACTAATAGTAACCAAGTTTCTAGCTTTAATCATAAAAAATATCGTGCTTTTACCCCAATTCAGAAAGCTGACAGACGTTGGCCGAATCAAGTTATCAAGGTTGCACCTGAGTGGTGTAGTGTTGATTTAAGAGATGGTAATCAAGCACTTATTGAGCCAATGAGCCCAAGTCAAAAGCTAGAGATGTTTAAACTATTAGTGGATGTTGGTTTTAAAGAAATCGAGGTTGGTTTCCCGGCTGCTTCTGCGCCTGACTTTGATTTTGTTCGTCAATTAATTGAACAAGATTTAATTCCTGATGATGTGACGATTCAAGTATTAACACAAGCGAGAGAGCCGTTAATTGCGCGTAGTTTTGAAGCTTTAAAAGGGGCTAAAAAAGCGATTGTTCATTTATACAATTCAACATCAACAGTACAACGTGAACAAGTTTTCAAAAAATCTCGTGAAGAAATTAAAGGCATTGCTATTCAAGGTGCACAATGGGTTAAAGAGATGGCTGCTGCGCAACCTGATACTCGTTGGTCTTTCCAATACTCTCCAGAGAGCTTTACTGGAACAGAAATGGATTACGCATTAGAAGTGTGTGATGCCGTGATTAATGTTTGGCAACCAAAACCTGACAATAAAGTTATTGTTAATTTACCTGCGACAGTAGAGGTTTCAACGCCTAACGTTTATGCCGATCAAATAGAGTGGATCAATGACAATATTAGCTTCCGCGATGCAGTAAGAATTAGCTTACACACTCATAATGACCGTGGTTGTGGTGTTGCTGCTGCTGAATTAGGTGTGTTAGCAGGGGCTGACCGTATCGAAGGGACATTATTAGGAAATGGTGAGCGTACAGGTAATATGGATATTGTCACAATGGCTATGAACATTTATAGCCAAGGTATTGATCCTGAATTAAATTTATCTGATATGGATCGTATTATCTCAACAGTAGAGCGTTGTACTCAATTACCTGTTCACCCTCGCCATGCTTACGCTGGAGAATTGGTATTTGCGGCATTCTCTGGTAGTCACCAAGATGCAATTAATAAATGTATGAGTATTGATGCTGAACAGCGTAAAGAAGATCCTAATGCACATTGGCAAGTTGCTTACTTACCGATTGACCCTCGTGATTTAGGACGTAGCTATCAACAGGTGATTCGTATTAATAGCCAATCAGGTAAGGGGGGGGTTGCTTACGTACTTGAGCAAGATTACGGTATTCAAATGCCACGTTGGATGCAGGTTGATTTTAGTCCATATATCCAGGCATTTGCTGAAGATAGTGAGGCTGAAGTTGGGCCTCAAATGATTAAAGAAATCTTTACTGGTACTTATTTAAACCCACAACAAACAGTGAAAGTGGCTAATTATCAGCTAAATCGCGAAGGAAGTGTTGATACTTTACAAGCGAAGTTACAAACACCTGATGCAATGGTTGAAATTGATGGTCATGGTAAAGGTGTGTTGGATGCATTTGTGAAAGGGTTAAGCCACAATATTCAAAACGATATTGTGTTAATTGATTACTCTGAGCATGCATTACCAAGTAAGTTTGGTGCTGAGAACCAGCAAGCAGAAGCGATGGCTTACGTACAAATTAGTATTCAAGGTAAACGTTATTGTGCGGCCGCTCAGTGTGGTGATATTGTAACCGCTTCTATGCAAGCAGTTGCTAATGCAGTAAGTCGTAGTGGTATTAACCTTAATCAAGCAACTTCATTGAGTGCTTAATACTTAACGTAGTAAAAAGGCTTTGTGGTTAAAGCCTTTTTCATTACCTATTTTTAAAACAATGATTGTAATCATTCAACCTTAAAAGTAAAATACGAATCATTATCGTTATTATTTTCTTTTAAGGTTTTTTATGTCTTTCATTGCGTTGATTAATAACATCTCGGAAAATCAAAAAGTAGCTCAAGCTTTAGAAACATCTTCTAAAGAGATTTCCTATCATAATGACGCTGAAAGTTTACTCGCTAACCTACAACAACAAAATGTTGAGTTAGTGATACTAGATGACCAGTCCTTACCTCACCAAGATATACTTGCTCTAATCCATAGAATTCGCCAAAAGGTTAGTACGCCAATCTTATTATTGTGTGAACCTACCGCTCATAAAATCGCCATGGATGCATTAAAATCTGGTGCAGATCTTTATCTTTATAAACCATTCTCTAGCGATAGCTTAATGGTGCATATAGAAGCCGTGCTAAGGCGTGTTGATTTAGAGAAGAAGCGCTTATCATTTGAGTGTTGTGGAGAACAATTTTCATCGATGATTTCTCGTTTACCGTTAACAGATACAGAAACCCAATTAGTACAATATTTAAGTCAGCGTAATGGCGATATTGTTTCTAAAGCGAGCTTACAAAAAAATGTCCTAAAAAAAGAACTCACTGCATTTGATCGTAACTTAGATGTACATATCAGTAATATTCGTCGCAAGATGAGTAAGGTGGGACTGTCGAAGTCACATATCAAAACCGTACACGGTAAAGGTTATACGTTTTCTGAACGAGTAAAACACTTGTCAGTTATTGCATTGTGTCTTTTGTAAGCAATCTAACCCTAATATTTCAATATAAGTGCCTGTCGTAAGGCACTCTATCAAGCGATCAAGTTTAGCCATGCATCACTAACTCTCCCCCAAGACTTCTTTTTGTCATTTTAGTTCCACTGATAAATGTAAATAATGTAATTTTGTTGTTATTGATTACTATTATCATATAAATTCTTTCTCATTGTTTCCATCTAACGAGATATTTTTACTCATATGGAATTGATTTTATTATTAAACCGACCTTATTAAATGAATATTCTGTTTAGGTAAAAGTATAAAGGAATAGGTCTTTTAAAGGTTGGCATTAAACACTTGGGAGAAGTGGAATATGTTTAAGCAAAGTCAGTTGGCTCTGTTGGTCAGCGCAGCACTCACGTCATCAATGCTTCACGCAGAAGCGGAAACGCAAGCTGCACCTGGTAAGTTAATGGTGGTTACTGGTGAGCAAGATAACTATAAAGTAGACAGCAGTAAAAGCTCAATGCGTATGGAGATGACACAGCTTGAAACACCTGGACAGGTAACTGTTATCGATGAAACAATAATTGATGAGCAACGAGCAACTAAATTAGGTGATGTGTTAAAAAATGATTCGAGTGTTTCTGCTGGTGGTGATAGCCGAAACCGTGAGCGCTTTTCATTACGTGGTTTTGAGTTAGGTAGTAGTAGCGGGTACTTGCGTGATGGTAAACAGCATTGGTCTCATTATCGTCAGCCTGTTGAGTTACTAGAATCTGTTGAGGTATTAAAAGGCCCTGCTGGTTTATTATATGGTCAATCAGCACCTGGTGGTCTTATTAACATGGTATCTAAAAAGCCAACAGCAGAAACACATGTTGTCTTTAGCCAAGATATTGGTTCAAATAATTCAACACGTACTTCATTAGATGTAAGTGGCGCATTAAATGAAGACCGTACACTTCGTAGTCGTCTAATTTTATCTAAACAAAATTATGACTCAGATCGTAGTTATAGTGATGGTTCTGAGCCTTCAACGGAGCGTTTTGTTGGTGGTTTATTTGTTGAATATGATATCAATGATGATGTAACAATATCTGCTCATTATGATCGTACAACTGATAATGGTGGCGTTGATTCAGGTGCTTATGTTGTCGATGGTAAATCGGTGCTAGGTGATGATTATATTTGGGATTCACAATGGTCAAACATTGATAATGAAGTAGAAAATATTGGCCTTGCTGTTGATGCGCAGTTAAACCAGAACTGGTCGCTAAACGTAAGCTATAATTATCAAGATTTTAAACGTCATGATGTTGAAAGTTACCCTACTGAAACGAGTTTTAATGGTACGAGTTATGACCAAGGTGGTAATGATCGTTCAGATAACTGGATTTTCCAAACAGCTAGTGCAGATTTAGTAGGTGAATTCCAAACGGGTAGTTTAGATCATAAACTTTTAATTGGGACTAACTGGTTAGGTTATAGTTATGATCGTGAACAGTACTCATTCAATAGCTCAACGACGACGGTTGGTGAACCAACAGCTTCTCCTACGATCGATACCTCAAAAAACGCGACAATAAGTAACTCTGAATACAATAACTATGGTTTTTATATACAAGACATGGTGACGATAAATGAGCAGTGGCAAGTATTAGGTGGTTTGCGTTATGACATAAAGGTTACACCTGGTGACAGTGGTGAGTCCGATGAAAAGCTAGATGCAATCGTGCCTAAATTAGCATTAATCTATCATCCAGTGAGTAATGGTTCAGTTTATGTTACCTACTCTGAAAGTTTTGAGCCTTTATCTGATGTAAATGATACAAAAGCAATAAACGATGGTGCGTCACTTGACCCAGTTACGGGTAAATTATACGAGTTAGGAACAAAGTGGGAGTTGTTTGATGATCGCCTATTTGCTTCTGGTGCAATTTTTGAAATTACTCAAGAAAACTCTACTATCAATGTCGGCCCTTCAGATGCATATGAAGTGACGCAAGCGGGTGAGCGTGTTCATCGTGGTGCAGAGATTGCCTTCCAAGGCAGCATTACTGATGCATTATCATTAAGTGGTACAGGTACTTATTTAGATGCTGAATACACTAAAGATGAAAACTACCAAGGTAATCGACCTGCAGATGTTCCTCGATTCTCTGCTAGCTTATGGTCTCGTTACCAAGTGGGCCAAGGCACTGACGTTAACTTAGGGGCTATTTACGTAGGTTCTCGTTATGGTGATGCTGCCAATACCTATAAAAAAGATGCTTACACACGCTTTGATTTAGGGTTGTCGCATACTTACCAATACGATCAAGATCTAGATCTGGTATTCCGCTTGAATGTAGAAAACTTACTAGACACTGAATACTATGCTGGTGGTGGTTCAACAAGTGACGATTACGAAAGCAATGGCGCTCAGAATGTAGTTGTTGGCGAAGGTCGTAACTTCATGGCAACAGTCCAAGTTCGTTATTAGTCATAGGATGCTTAAATAGCACTCTCTAGTGAGGGGCTAACAAAATATAAGCAAAATGTGTGAAAAAGCAGCTACTTAGTTAGCTGCTTTTTTTATTTCCCACCTTCAAATGTAAAGAATGTAAATTTATTTTGAGTGATAACTATTATCATATAGATTCCTTTTCACCTTTCCATAGCGCCTCAAGTCGCTTCATTCTCATTGTGGAAAATTATCTAAAAAGGAAATATTAGATCATGTCTAGCCAGTTCTTAAAACATACAAAACCCTTGACCACTTTAGCCGTAGGATCTGCATTAATTAGTGCGCTTTCTCCTGTTGCAATCGCCGAAGAAGTTCAAAGCGATACAACGAATATAGATGCCATTACCGTAGTCGGAAAATCGGAAGAAGGTATTAATGCGGTAGATAAAACAGCGACTAAAATGGATTTGTCTTTAAAAGACACAGGGCGATCTGTCGTGCAAGTGACAAAAGAACAAATTGAAGATACCGGTGCTCGTGACGTAAAAGATATTGCCGAATATGCTACTAGTATTAATACTAGCAGTACTGCAGACCGAAGGGTGATAATCCGCGGGATTGAAACAAATATCGATAGTTTTATGGTGAATGGTTTACGTTCAATGCAAGGCGGTGAAGCGGGTACAGGTTCACGCTCCCCAAGTACTTATAACGTTGAGTCTGTGACTATTTTAAATGGCCCAGATGCGATTTTATATGGCTCAGGTGTCGGTGGCGGTTTAATCAATGTGACCACTAAAAAACCAAAAGAAGAATCTGAAACTACATTAGGTTTAAATACGCGTAGTTATGTGTCAGATGACACAGGTAATTTTAAAAGAAATCAAGTTTCAGTTAATATTGATTCAACAGGTCCATTAAGTGAAAATGTATTGTATCGTGTTAATGCAGAGTTAACGCCTGATGGTGAGGAGTTCCAGGATGGGCGCTCAACAGATGAGCAAGCGATTGATGTATCTCTAACCTTTAAAGTCGGTGAAAATACTCGTATTACACCACGCTTTGAATACATTAACCGTGAAACAACCGGCGGTAGTAGTTATAGCGATGGTGTTATTACATCAAATATCGTAAACGGTACGCTAGGTAATACAACGGATAGTTTTGGTAGCATTATTGATCGCAGTGCTTATTACGGTAGCCCACTTGATAAAGGCGTAAATAAATCAACTACCTTTGAATTAAATGCAGAACATAAATTACAAAACTGGACGTTAAATGCTACCGCTGCAGCCGTAAAAACAGAATCTAGTGCGCAAGATTTATATGCTAGTACTAGTCTTGGTAGTCCTATTGGTGCAACCACTCTAGAAAGGAAATGGGTTTATTCTCAAGGTGAAGATGAATATCTATTACTTGATACGAATGCACAAGGTAAATTTGATACAGGAGCGTTAAAACATCACTTAATTACCGGTGTAAATGTACGAAACAAAAAAGTTAAGTTTGCTCGTAACTTCCAAGATAACGATGATGCATTAGGCGCGAATACGATCAATGTATTAGACCCTAGCGATCAAACTTATACATTAATGCCAGACTCACTAAAAGATGTTGATTATAAAACAACTACTGATGATGAGATTAACTTATACTTGAAGGATCGTATTAGTCTAGGTGACTTTACCTTAGCATTAGGAGTTGGTTATACACATTACAAAGGTGAAGAAAAAAGCGCAAGCGATGGTAGCTTTGACCAAACTGAATCGAACTTTATCTATGATGCTGGTATCGTTTATAAAGTAACTGACGATATGAATGTGTTTGCTTCATACAGCCAAGGATTTGAGCCAATAGATACTTCTACTTTAGTAGAATACGGCCAAGACGGTGTTGACTATAAACCAGAAGAAAGTGATAACTATGAATTAGGTTTCAAAGGTGATTTCTTTGATGAAAGATTAAGTACAAGTGTCACTTTATTCTACATTAATACTAAAAATGCCACTGATAAGATAGATGTAGGTGGTGATAAGGACGTATTGGTGCAACGTTCGGGAGAAAACTTCAAATCGACTGGGATTGAAATTAATGCATTGTTACGTGTAACTGATCAAATCACGAGCCAAATTAATTACTCATATACAGATGCATCAGATACAGATGGCGATGATGAGGGAGTTCAAGCTGATTACACCCCTTACAACTCGCTTTCTATTTGGAATAGTTATGCAATGCAAAGTGAACCAGTTCGTTTTGCTTTAGGTATGCGAGCTGAATCTGATAGTAATGATGGCGATTATAACGTACCTGGTTACGCAGAGTTTGATTTTGGAACATACTACGAACTTGATCAGTGGGATATTTCATTAGTTGTTCGCAATATGTTTGATAAGAGCCGCGTAGCTTCAACACCAAACGGTATACTAGTAGAAGGAAATGACCCACGTTCTATCAACTTAAACTTTAAATATCGTTTATAAGGTTTATTGTTAGGCTGTTTATGGCCTAGCTTATAAAACTTAATCTGGGTGAACATAATCAATGTTCGCCCTTTTTTATATGGAAGGTAGCACCCTATTATGATTACTATTCTTGATAATGTTCTGGATAAAGATGACTTAAAATTAATTCATGATTCTTTAGACAGAGGGCAGTTTTACGATGGCGCTGAAACAGCTGGTTGGGCCGCCAAATCAGTGAAAAAAAATAAGCAGTGGTATGCGGAGCCAGACTTAGAAGCGGAACTTTCTAATACAGTGACTCGAAAGTTAGTAGCGCACCCGCAATTTTCCACAACGACTTACGCGAAAAGAATTGCCCCTTTTCTGTTTAGCGAAAGTAGCTGCTCTGGAGGTTATGGTGATCATATCGATGATGCCTTAATGGGCGCGGAGTCAATCTTTAGAGCAGATCTCTCTTGTACTGTCTTTCTTTCTGATCCAGAAAGTTATAGCGGTGGAGAACTTGTGTTTAGTATCGGTGCAGAAACACTGCGCTATAAACTAAAAGCAGGGCAAGCCATTATTTACCCTTCAACAACATTACACCGAGTAGAGCCAGTTACAGAAGGAGTCCGTAAAGTAGGCATTATTTGGTTAGAAAGTTTTATTCGAAGTGCCGAGAAGCGTGAGATTCTTAATGATCTGGATCTGGCACGAAGAAACATCATGAGTACACAAGGTAAAAATGCCGCTTTTGATCAAATAAGTAAATCACATGCAAACCTGCTTCGTCTTTGGGCCGAAACTTAAACGGGGAATTTCTGTTTTAGTAAAGAATTTAACGTTCGCGGTGATGATTTACTTGATCTTAAGCGATGGATATTAAATCAGCGCATGATTTATAAAATAAATAACAATTAATTAAAGAACATTAAATAGGCACTTTATTGGTTTTAGCTTAAATGTAAAGAATGTAAATTTTATTATTTTTCAAATGATAATCAATTACATTCAACCCCCTATTTTTTACTAGTAAAAGAAAGTTATTACCTTAATGCTTAAATCGCTGAAACATAAAAAAGTACAATTATGGGCTCGACGCCTACATATATACGTTTCTATGGCATTGTTGTTAGTTGTCTTATTTTTTGCTATTACCGGGATAACCTTAAACCGCCCACACCTTTATATCAGTGATGATCCACAAATTGAACAGCAAGTGCTGAGCTTCCCATCGACTTTATTTACATTGCAAGAAAACAAATTAGAGGTAGATAAAGAAGGGGTCTTAGCTTTTTTATCTGAGCATACTAAGTTATCCGGACAACCTTCCTCTTTACAGTTATTTAGCGAAGTTGAGCAAGGGGAGTTACTCGAAGGTGAAATCTCCTTAGATTATAAAGGACCTGGCTTTAATAGCGTGGTTTTTATTGATTTAGTCAGCCAGCAAGCTGAAATTGAAACCACGCATTATGGGTTAGTTGCGGTATTAAATGATTTACATAAAGGCCGTGATAGCGGTGAGGTTTGGGCTTGGTTTATTGATATTAGTGCTTTCTTAATGGTGTTTTTTGCCTTAACTGGTGTGTGTTTGTTAGTGCCCAAGAAAAAGAGCTTTAGTTTGGGTTTAAAGTGGACCGCTTTTGGCTCGCTGATTAGTATTTTGATTTATTTGTTTGCTGTTCCATAGAGGGTTAAAAATGAAAATAATATGTTTAAGTGGCTTACTTTTAAGCTTGTGTATTGCTTTACCAAGCTGGGCTGAAAGTATCCCTGAGACTGCAAAAATGGATATTGAACTTGAATTACCCGATATTGATGCAAAGCCTTATGCGAGACCTTATGTTGCAGTATGGATAGAAAATGCACAACGTAAACCTGTACGTACCATACAGCTTTGGGTAGGAGAAGATGAATGGCTAAAAGATTTACGTAGCTGGTGGCGTAAAGTGGGTCGTAATGACCGTGCTGTTGTTGATGCAGTGACTTCTGCAACGCGACCTATTGGTAAATACCGCTTTAGTTGGGATGGCTTAGATCAGCAGGGGAGTCGTGTCGAACAAGGCGATTATACCTTCTACGTTGAAGTAGTAAGGGAGCATGGCGGACGCAATTATATTCGTCAAAAGATCCAGTTAGCAGAAAATGATTTTACTGTGGAATTAGAACCGACGGAAGAAACAGGGAAAATTACCTTAAATTATCAAAGTAAATAGTTCACTAGGTTAATCGATATAACCTTATTTCAATACTAATTAGGAAGAGAGATAAAATGTTAAATAAAAAAGTAAGCTTTGCAGTTGTTTTATGTTCAATGGTCGCCGGTTTAACGTTATCAAGTGTTGCTAATGCGCATCCTCGTTGGATTTTACCATCTCATTTTACTATTTCTAAAGAAGGCGGTGATTGGCTAGCATTTGATGTAACAGCTTCTCATGGCACCTTTGTTTTGGATAAACCAGCTGGTAGCGAAACAGCACAAATCGTAATGCCTGACGGTCGTCAAGAACGTCCTGATTTCGTTTTACGTGGCAAGCGTCGTTCAGTGTTTGATTTTCACTTTACTGAAGAAGGGACGCACAGAGTACAAGTAAATAATGTACCAAGTTATGTGACGCATTATAAAGTGGGTAAACGTGATACTCAAAAGCGCATCCGAGCAAATAAAGTGGATCGCGAGACTTTATTACCAAAAGATCCACGTGATGTAAGCACAACCGTTGCTTTTACTCGTGCTGAAACTTACATCACAGTAGGTAAGCCAAGCGAAGAAGCGTTCCCGTTAGAAGGTAAATACTTAGAATTAAAACCTATTACTAAGCCTGCAGATATTGTTGCTGAAGAACCAGTTCGTTTCCAGTTCTTCTTTAACGGTAAAGCACAAGCGGGTGTAAAAGTTGATATTACACGTGATGGAACATTATATCGTAACCAACAAGAGCAAATTGATGTGGTGAGTGATGAAGATGGCTTCATTGAATTCACGCCTGAAGTGGCTGGTCGTTACTTACTTAAATCATCATTCAAAGCACCATTAGCTGATAACCCATTAGCTGACAGCATGAATGCAAGTGTCCACCTTACTTTTGAAGCGGTATTACCATAGTGTTTACTCTTAACTTATTAAAAAAAGGCTTGATCACTGCTACTTTGCTCGTTGCAAGTAGTAGTGCCTTTGCACATTACCCATTGATGCAGTGCTGGTCAGTTGGTGACAAAATAGAGTGTGAAGCCGGTTATAGTGACGGTAGTAAAGCCGTTGATTACGACGTCAGTATGTATGATTATGATGATAACTTAATTGCCAAAGAAACGACGGATAAACGTTCAATTGCGACCTTTGAAAAAATGGTCGATGAGTATTATCTGGTATTTGATTCAGGGCATGAATACCCTGTTGAAGTTGATGGTGTAGAGATAACAGAGAAATGATTGTACAAGCCGTAGTAAGTAAAAATCGAGGTAATGAAGGTTACTGGATTGCTTTCTTATGTGCTTTTATCCTTGTCGCAGGGGCATTATTATTGCCCTTCAACAAGGCTCATCAGGCACACTCAAACTTAGCCAAACATCAAGTGATGGTGACTGCGTTAGATTCAAAACCCTTAGCGATGATCTCTGAATTACGTTTAGCCTTTGAAGAGATACATTATGCTTATCAAGCTAATCAATCTTGGCCATCAGTAACTGAATTAGAAGAGCAGTGGCTTCCTCCCTTTGTTAAAGATAAAAGTTGGGAACATCAAGGTAAGTACCAATGGTCTTTAATTGCCCCTGGATTTTATCAAGGCAAACCGGCCGAAGTTGGCACTCGTTACTTATTGAATAGTACTCAAGAACAGGTTGATATTTGGTTTCAGCTTGACGCTTCTAATACATTGTTACCGTCTAACTTTAAGCTAGAAGACTTGATTAATAATGGTTGGACTCAAGTTGTGTTTACTGCTGTAGAAAATGAAACAGCGCATCAGCATTAACATCTCTTTTCACTTTTCTTTATCTTAATTAAACCGAGATTCTTAGCCATGTTTAAAAAACGCTTTCTTATCTTTTTATTGATCTTCTGTAGTAGTTTAAGTTACGCACAGAAATTGGTGGTTGGTATTACACTCCAACCTTATTTTAGCTACGTTAAAGCTGTCGTTGGCGATAAAGTTGAGGTATTACCTTTAGTTGATGAAGGTTTTAATCCTCATAATTATCAGCCACAAGCTAATGATTTACGTCGCTTGAATGAAATGGATGTCATTGTAATCAATGGCATTGGACATGATGACTTTGCTTTGAAAGTGATTAAAGCAGCGGATCGTAGTGACTTGATCATCGTTAAGGCCAATAAAGACGTTCCTTTATTACCAGCGATGGGCCAATCAGTGGGTAATGGAGTAGTTAATCCTCACACTTTTGTTGGTGTTGCTACTACTATTCAAAAAGTCTATACGATAGCCAATGAAATGGCCAAAATTGATCCTGATAATGCAATCTATTACCGCAAAAATGCACGTGCTTACGCATTAAAGTTTAGAAAAATGAAGCACCAAGCTATGCTGGAATTAAGCGATATTAATACCGCGGGAATGAAAGTGGCAACAACACACAATGCGTACGGTTATATTCTACAAGAATTTGGCGTTGAAGTTTCTGCGGTTATCGAGCCTGCTCACGGTGTTGAACCGAGTGCCAGCCAACTACAAGAAACCATCGAAAAAATTAAAACATCAGGCATTGATGTTTTATTTTATGAGTTAAATATGCCTAATAGATACGTGGATACTATCGAAAAAGAAACGGGCATTAAGTTATATCGATTCTCGCACATGACACACGGTGCCTATACAACTGAAAAAGTTGAAGTTGAAATGCAACAAAATATAGACACCTTAGTGGAAGCAATGAAGTTTACTGCAGCACAAAAAGAGGGCAAGTAATGGGGCCGTCAATTTCAATTAATAATGTCAGTTTACGATATGAAAATAACATTATTTTAGAAGATATATCAACAGTACTAGAAGCTGGGCAGTGCCATGTTGTCATGGGGCCTAATGGAGGTGGTAAAACATCATTATTACGCTCTCTGCTTGGGTTAACGCCTTTTAAAGGGAAAATTAACGTTCATTGGTCTGATAAAAAAGGCAATATTGGTTATGTCCCTCAAAAAGCGGCTTTTGAACCTAGTTTACCACTGACTGTATTAGATTTTATTCTGCTTAATCAAACCCGGACACCGCTTTTTTTTAACTTTAATAAAAAACATAAAGCAAAGGCATTGCAACAACTCGCTCGTGTGGGAATGGAAGATCGTGCTCTGTTAAGAATGGGCCAATTGTCCGGTGGTGAACAGCAACGTGTTTTATTTGCTCAAGCATTGTTAGATGATCCTGATTTACTCATTTTAGATGAACCAACTAATGGAATGGATGAAAATGGCGTACGTTATTTTGAGTCACTGATTGCTGAGCTTGTGAAGGAAAAAAAGACCATTCTAGTGGTGCATCATGATATTAGTGCTGTGCGACGCCTTAAAGCAACCGTACATATTGTTAATGGTAAGTTATTAGAAAGCGGTGATGCTGAAAGCGTATTGCAACCTACCAAGATTGAGCGCTTATTTAATCATTATCGTAGTAATAGCGCGAATATAAAAAGTGAGGTCGCATAATGGAAACATTACGTTTATTAGCTAGCCAAGGAGCACAAGCAGGTTGGCTAAGTGAAAGCTTTTCTTATGCATTTATGGTTAATGCTTTAGTCGCTGCACTATTAGTAGGGCCGTTATTAGGTGGATTAGGGACACTAGTCATTGCGAAGCGCTTAGCCTTCTTTTCAGAAGCAGTGGGCCATGCTGCCTTAACCGGGATTGCTATTGGCGTCTTGTTGGGTGAACCACCAGAAAATCCAATCATTGGTTTATTTTGTTTCTGTATGATCTTTGCTTTGTTATTACACTTTGTGAGAAATCGTACCGCAGTACCCTACGATACACTCGTCGGTGTTTTCCTTGCTGTCGCATTAGCGGGCGGAGCTGCATTGTTAATGTATGTCGCACGAAAAATTAATATTCATATGTTAGAGAATGTATTATTTGGTTCGATATTAACCATTACTGACTTTGACTTATTGGTATTAGGTGTTAGTTGCTTACTCATTATCGTTGGATTAATGTTTACCTTTAATCGTATTTTATTAGCCTCAATAAGTCCTGATATTGCTAAGGTACGAGGTCATAATACGCATTTTTATGATTATTTATTTGTGATGATGGTGACTCTGGTGACCATTGCTGCGGTTAAAATTGTAGGCGCTGTATTAGTGGGGGCTTTATTATTGATTCCTGGTGCAACAGCACGTCTTATGACTAAAAACATGGGAAGCTTTGTTTTATTGTCATCTTTCTTAGCAACTTTGAGTTGTATTATTGGCACCTTGTTACCTATGGAGTTGAAATGGCCTATCCCATCAGGCGCATCAATTATATTGGTATCAGCTACTTTCTTTTTAATTGCTACGGTTTACCGTATTTTCGGCAGGAGTTAACCATGAAAAGATATATTCGATTTTTTGCGATGATCTTAGTGTTACTTCCAACACAGTTATTGGCTAAAGATATCCTTACTACTACGCCAGTTACTTATATGTTGGCGACACAGTTGATGAAGGGAAGTGCCATTACGACAACCTATTTAGCACCTAAGCGTTACGGTATTGAGCGTCTAAATAATTGGTATGCGAGTAAAGGGGAGGCGAAGGTCGCTGAAGCGGCTAAAACGTCAACCGTTGCTATTACCTTAAAGGCATTATGGCCGCAGGATCCGTTATTTATTTATGCGCGTCAGGGGAATATCAAATTAATTGAAATTGATGCGTCACAATCTCTATCACCTCGCTCTCGCGGTATTGCGACAGTGAAGTCTGAACAGGGGGAACAATCTATTTATGCTTGGTTAAACCCGAATAACTTGAGCACAATGTTAAGTATTGTTAGTGAAGATTTAAAACGTGTTTGGCCAAATTATGCGGAATTAATTGAGAAAAACCAGCAGCAACTATTAATCGATATTCGGCATTTAATTAATCAGCAACAGCAGGTTCTATTCGATAATGAAATTGATTCTGTGGTGCTGTTATCTGATCAATTAGAAGATTTCTCATCTGCCAATCAATTATTCGTGGTAAAGCGATTATTTAAGGAAGAGCTAGAGTGGACCGATCAAGATAAAACAGATCTGAAAAATCTATTAGCTGAATCGCCTGAGTTATGGTTATTAACAACAAAAAAAGTATCTCAGCAACTACGTACATTATTGCCTGATTTCACTAACATATTAGTGATTGATAGTATTGATCGTTGGGGCAGTAAAGGAATTACCTTAGAAGCACCTTTTCAACGTTGGTTATTTGCCACAGCTGAGTAAACTACTACTGGTTAACCTGATGTCAGGTTAACCAGTTTAACCTTTAAAGCCGGTTAGCGAGCTTTACGTTCTCTTTAAAATTACCGCTAATAATGAAGAAAGTTAACCTCGTCTTTTAATATGTAATAAAGAATACAGTCTTGAGTGCGGTTTTTTACTTGGGTCATTTACCTTAGCTTCACCTGCCTTGACCATTTCAACAATGCCAGAGCGATTTAAAGTAATACGATAGCGTTCAAACTGCTCTAAAAATTGTCCCTGATCTAATGCTGCGATAACATTTATTTGGTAGCGTCTTTCAATTGAGTTGGTTTGAATCTTATCTTTACTATTACCGCTTTTAACTCGCTCAAATACTTTTCCTGATCCCCCTTCTGCATGCCTTATTAATGGTCGTAAACTAAATAATATATTTTCCTCTAATGTGTCATAGCCAGCCTGAAAGCCATTTTTACTTACTTTACTTTCTATTCGGTAATGTAAAAATTCTGCGCTTTGTTTGTTTTGTCTATTACGCTGCGCTAATAACGTTTTGGCTTGTGGTGGTAACTTTTTACCTGAAATGTAATCAAGCCAGACTTTTTGCTTAGCCATTTCATGCTGATTACTAGAGTCATATAAAGTGCGAGCCCATTTCGGTTTACCTTTACGAATCCAGCGCCATAAAATATTCTTAAAGTCATCTTTGAAAACTTCACGGACACCGTAAATAATTGATAAGAGAAATATCATTAAGGCTGTTAATTGGCTAAATGCACCCTGTGTTTTGATAATTAAAACAAGTACCACACTCATCAATAAGGCCGTTGCGATACCGGTTACAAACTTTCGAGTAATATTACCTAAGGTAACGGTTTTACTTTTAAAGATAACACTGTATTCGATTAACCTTCTTAATAAGCGCATTTTATTAGCGATACGGTTGGGATCTTTTAAGGTGGATTCTGAGTTATACCCTTTGTTTTTTCGATACTCATTTTCTTCATCACAAATGGCCAATAAAGATAAACGTACTTCTGAAAATGCACTTTGACGTGGTTTTTTTACCAACATGCGCATAATGGTTTGTTCTGTATACCAAGAAAGGTAATTATCTACATTCTCAAAAATGGAATTAAGCTTGACGCTTTTAGGGTGATGGCTACGATGCTTTTTTAAGATATCACAACAATGTTTTGTCAGTGCTAATGCTTCTTCGTAGAAGTGCGTTAAGTCCTCATTGTTACTGGTATCACCAGTGAGTAGTTCATTGGCATCTGTTTCTAATGCAGAAATATATTGATAAGCAAACATATTAAGGTTGCTTTTATATTCTGCTGTTGAACGTTTCATTCTTGTGGCAAAACGGCGATGTAATAAGGGTAAGTGAAGACCGTGAGTATGGTAAGCGCGGCGACCATCAATGCCAGCATTGAAATAATCAACTTCTGACAGAGTATTTTTATTAATTCCCATCTCTTTGGGTAATGAAAAATACAGATCTATTCGTCTAAAAGATCCTTGTTTTATATGATGAGTAAGCTTAAAAGATAACTTTTCAGTTTGTTTTAAAGTTAAGTTGGCCAATATTTTCTCCTAGCGTTAGAGCTATTATAACGATATTTAAGAGAATTGAATCGATATAAACGATTTTAGTTGGTGATTTTATAAATTGGGGGACAACTTGCAACAATTATCTATTTGATAAATTGCTTAGCTGCCATCTTCTATTGCTTTAAGACCATCGATATTATTTTTTAGGTTAGATTAGTACTTCTAAATTGATATTAATTTAGCTATATTAATTACGCTTTGTGATTTTCGGTTGTTAATAATAAAACGCTTAAAACAAGGGCTCACTTTCCGAGTCAAAAATCATAGTTGTCATTTATTTTGACTGTTATTACTTAATTTAATAGCAATCATATTAAATACATGACGTCTATTTTATATAAAGAAAGTAGCTTGCTTTAAGGTGTTTTTAGTACTTTTTAAAGCCCTTATAAGGGAAAACTGAAAATGTTGCCCCACCGATAGCAGCTTCTTTTATTGTGTTTACAACGAAGTAATAAGTCATTGTAATAAGTTAAATAGACCCATTAATTAGTGTGATTGATATAACTATGGAAGGGCTTTATGCTTAAAGAATTAAACGATGAAATAATCAATAACTGCACTGTGATCCGTGCTAGTTTCCTGCACTTTATTAATGATCCCGCTAAAATAGAAAATATTGAAGAATCATATCAATATATCGCAGATGGCTTGTTAGTCATTGAAGATGGGAAAGTAAAGTTACTCACTGACTTTACTGAAGAAAAAGCTGAATCATACCCTGTGATAGAAGATAAACGTGGGCAGTTAATTATGCCTGGCTTTATTGATACTCATATACATTATCCGCAATCAGAAATAATCGCCTCTTATGGGGAGCAATTATTAGAGTGGTTAGAGACCTACACCTTCCCAACTGAAAAACAATTTTCTGATAAAGATTACGCCGATGAAATTGCTCAGTTCTTTATTAATGAGTTATTAAAGAATGGGACAACCAGCGCTTTAGTTTTTGGTACTGTTCATCCTGAGTCAGTTGATGCTGTTTTTGAAGAAGCACAAAAAATAGATATGCGATTGATTGCAGGTAAGGTGATGATGGATCGCAATGCTCCTGATTATTTATTGGATACAGCTCAGTCTAGCTATGATCAATCTAAAGCATTGATTGAAAAGTGGCATAATAAAGGACGACTTCAATATGCGATTACGCCTCGTTTTGCTCCTACTTCAACACCTGAGCAATTAGCGCTAGCGGGTAAACTTAAAGCTGAATACCCTGATACTTATGTACAGACACACCTTTCAGAAAATAAAGATGAAATTGCTTGGGTAAAATCACTGTTTCCAGAGCGAGAAGGCTATTTAGATGTCTATCAACACTATGGCTTAACCGGTGATAAATCTATTTTTGCGCACTCCATTCATTTAACTGATAAAGAGTGGGCTAGTATGTCTGAGACTAAGTCTGTTATCGCATTTTGTCCTACCTCTAATTTATTCCTAGGAAGCGGTCTTTTTAATTTAGAAAAGGCTGATAACAATGATATTCGTGTTGGCTTAGCAACAGATGTCGGTGGTGGTACTAGCTTCTCAGCGTTACAAACACTTAGTGAAGCCTATAAAATATTGCAACTACAGGGACAGAATTTATCAGTGTTCAAAGGGTTATATATGGCAACCTTAGGCAGTGCAGAATCGTTAAGTATTGACCATAAGGTTGGGAACTTTGCCGTTGGTAAAGAGGCTGATTTTATTAGCTTGAATTGGGCTGCGACAGATTTACAACAATTACGCATGAAAAATGCAAAAAATTTACAGGATAAACTCTTTGCATTAATGATGTTAGGAGATGAACGTAATATTCAATCTACTTATGTTGCAGGTAAATTAGTATATAGCGCAGCCTAATCCATATATTTAAATATTTTTCCTGTCTATAATAGAGGGCTAAATTTAGACTTTGCTATTAATCTGTTATAGATAGGAAACACCATGAAACTAACGCAATTAACGCCTGAGCTTTACACCAAGCTTTATACAGATATTACCCAATTTAGAGAAACCTTTGATCTACTTTGTAATGCACCTGAAAGCATGGATGATAAAGCCGATGAATTGCATTCCTCATTAATTATCGAAGAGTTAACTGAGCTAGCAGAAGCACCGTGTAAAGTAGAGCAAGCTGATGCAATTGTAGATAGTGTTTATGTTTTAATGGGCCGTTTAGTGCACCTTGGCGATACAAAAGTACAGGATAATATGGCGATTAGTTATCTAATTGACTTATTCTTGAATGTAGCAAAACAACGTAATATTAACTTTATTGCTTGTTGGGATGAAGTTCACTCAAGTAATATGAGCAAGGTTTGTCGTAATCAGAAAGAGTACGCCGAGACCGTTGAATTTTATAGTAAGCAAGGTGTGAAGCTAACGGATAGCGTTAAAGGTGAATTTATTATCGCTAAATGTGCTGAAGATGTACAAATGGAAAATAAAGTTGTACGTAAAGGTAAGGTATTAAAGTCTGTCTATTACCGTCCAGCTGATCTTGCGCCTTTGGTTAACGATTAATTTTTATTTTGAAATAGGGAGACTGGTTCTCCCTATTATTTGTAGAAAGCTTAATTAACTGACTCAAAGTTGACTTCTACATAATGACTATCTTGTTCTGCGATAGTCGTATATTGCCAGTCGTAATGCTTTACTAAGCGTTCCGTTAATTCCAAACCAAGTCCAAAACCAAGCTCATTTTTGATCTGGCTTTGCGATATATTTTGATTATGGATAACCAATTTCTTATCTATCTGCGTAATGATGATTTTTCCTTCATTCGTATGTTGAAATGCATTTCTGATTAAATTATTAATAATAATTCGACATAAAACTTCTGGTAATAGGTATTCTTGGTCATCAGTTTGAATATCAACTTCAATGTTTTTACCATTTAACAGATAGTTTGATTCAGCTGCTAATTGTGATGTTAATAACCCAATTGAAAAGTGTTTTAATGGAATTGATTTATCAGACTTTCGGTTTAACCAAAGTAATGTTTCAGTCAGATCTGTCATATTTAAACTGGCGCGTTCAATACGGTCTAATACCTGTAACTGTTTCTCTTTACTGATATCTTTCTCAATCATTTTTCGCAACAACTCTGTATTGGTTCGTGTTACTGCGATAGGAGTGCGTAATTCATGGCTTGCATAACCTAAAAACTGCTGTTCTCGATCTAAGCTTTCTTGAACTGATTGTAGGCTGGATTGTAATATCTTAGCTAAACTATTTAATTCACTGTAATGGAAGTCTGGATGTGGCTGAAAAATTTGCTGTTTATTAAGTCTTTTGGCCCAAGATATTAACTTTTCAATGGGCTTTGTTACTTTACGTAAGATCACGTAAGGCACGATAGCAAAGATGGTCATCGCAATTAAGGCAATCAGTACTAAGTTTATAAAAGGTGGAAAGACATTTTTTCCTTCACGCGTTATCTCGGGATGTAAAAACATAGTTGCGATATAACGTACTTCATTACCTCTGTTTAGTTTCATGACGAAATAACCGCTTCTTGGGCGAGAAAATAGCGGGTTACCGTCGACTTTCTTGACCAATTTATTTTCTACTATGTCTTCTTGATCAATATTATCTTTGATTGGCTTAGGTAAATCTTCCCAATGTCTGGCAATGAAATAATTATTTACATTAATCGCTTTATCTGCAGGAATGGGTAATTGATAAGCTTGGGCTCTCATGGCTCTACGAACTGAAAAATCGAGGCCTGTTAAAAAATAGTTAAAACTAGCCACTGACATAATAGAGATAGTCGTAATCCCTGTTATTATCATAATAATTAAAAAATAAAGGCGTAAACTAGGTTTTATTTTCATGATGTTTGTTCATCTTTTAATACAAAACCGTGGCCAGTAATCGTGTGGATCAATTTATTTTGGTATGGACTGTCTACTGCTTTTCGTAAGTTAAACATATGTACTTTTAAACTATTACTGTCAGGTTGTTGTTCCCCCCAAACACTTTGTATGAGTTTTTCTCTGCTAACGGCATAAGGGCTCGATAACATTAAAGCTTCTAATATTTTGAAACTGATTGGAGATAATCTTAATAAGGTACCATCACGCATAGCCGTTTGTTGCTGTATATCTAATGTTAAGCCACAGGCTGTTAGTCGTTTGATTTGTCCACTGCGTCTTCTAGAGAGAACCTGTACTCGAACAATTAATTCTTCCATAGCAAAGGGTTTGACTAAATAATCATCTGCACCTTTAGCAAAGCCAGTTAACTTGTCATCTAAGGTATCTTTTGCGGTAAGCATTAAGATAGGTACATCAATGCCATCTTTTCTTAAGTTATTACATACACTCAAACCATCCATCTTAGGTAAATTTAAATCTAAGATAACCGCATCATAATGATTTTCTTTGATTAAATTAAAGCCCGATAAACCATTAGCCGCATGATCACAGAGAATTTTTTCCAGTTCAAAGTAATCAACTATTGCAGTTGCTAGGTCAATATCATCTTCTACTAATAATAGTTGTAGTTTATCACTATCCATGGATACCTCTGTTTAGCCCTTATTATTACAATTATAACTGTATTTAGGTTAACAGTAGGTTAATTGAATTTTTAGGTTTATGTTATGAGCTGTATTTTATTATCAAACGCTTGTATAGGTATTTATAGTAATACCTACTATTACTTTTTAATATTGAGAGCCAGTTTGAGCATAATATTTAGCATGCTATTCAGGTACTTCATAAAAGCTTAACTAGACTATAACGACTGATAAGGGCATAACTTTTAAAATTTTGTTAGTAATGACGCTTAAGCTGTTAAGGTATTGAGAATGCATTCGCAATAATCGTATTAGCCTGAGATAATAACAGCATTACCACTTTATAAATGGAGCTGATTATGAATAAATCAATTTTCAAATTATCATTGTTAAGTAGCACTTTATTATTAACTGCTTGCATTGCCTCATCACCAACAGGACGAAACCAGGTTTTATTGTATAACGGTTCAGAAATGGCGGAGTTAGGAGCCAACTCTTTTGCTGAGTTGAAAACACAGGAAAAGATTAATACCGATCCAAAAGTGAATGCATATGTACAATGTGTAAGTAAAGTGTTGACGGACACCTTAGGACCACAAGAAAACTTTGACGAATGGGAAGTGGTGGTATTTGAAAGTGAACAAGTGAACGCTTTTGCATTACCAGGAGGTAAAATAGGTGTTTATACTGGTTTGTTAGAGGTTGCGAAAAACCAAGATCAACTCGCGGCTGTAATTGGACATGAAATCGCGCATGTACAAGCCAATCATTCAAATGAGCGAATGTCTTCAGGACAAATCACCGGATATGGCACACAAGCTGCTCAAACTGCCATTGGCGTAAGTGAATATTCTGAAGTGGGAATGGCTGCTTTGGGATTAGGCGTTCAATATGGAATAACAATGCCTTATGGTAGAGCGCAAGAATCGGAAGCTGATATCATTGGTTTAAAACTAATGAATGAAGCTGGTTTTGATCCATTACAAAGTGTTGAGCTTTGGAAGAATATGGCAGTCGCTTCTGGCGGTGCTGAACCAATGGAGTTTTTATCTACACATCCATCTAACACAACACGTATTAATGATCTTAAAGATGAATTAAATAGCCTACCTGCAAGTACTAAAACGGCGCCTGCTTGTAGTTAATTTTATCGCATTAATCCAGTATTAAATTTGAGACTGGATTAATGCGCTTCATGGCTGTTTAACAACAGGTAATTTAAGCTTTGTTAGGGATTTTCAGTACGTACCACACTACGATATAAATAGCGTTTACAAAATGCTGGGGTTAATTGATTAACGACTCTAGCTAAGATGGTTATTACCACTACTGAAAATATAATCCTCCCCCAAAAAATAGTATTAAAATCAGCACCAATCAATAAAATCAATAAGGTATCTTCAATTAAGCTGTGCAGTAAGTTCAATAACATAATTGCTGTAAAAACATCACGAGGTGTAATATCGCCTTTTTGAGCTCCATTTATTAACAAACCGCCACCAAATGATAAGCCTAAGGTGACACCTATAATAGTAATGTTAGTTGCTTCTTGGCTGATCCCAAGTAAACGTAATAATGGCTTCAGTAAGATTGCCATCAGTTTTTCCACTCCAAGCAATTTAAGTACTTTTAAGGTAAATAATAAAGCTGAAATGATTACAAAAACCATAAATAGATTCTGTATTTGTTCCATTCCCCATTGTAAATAACTTTGGTTTTGCTCAATGGTGGAAGACCAAATCATCGCTGCAGGTTGATTTAAGCTATCAGTTTGTTGGTAGATAAGGTGCAAAATCCAAGCAAATAAGATGCTGCCACCAACTCTAAATAATAAGGTTATCCATAAATTGACCCCAGCTTTTTTAGCAATAGTCGCTTCAATAGGAAGCGCGTGAGCAAGCAAGATCATACTGCCTAATATAGAAGCTTGTGCAATGGTTAATGTATGCTCGATAGAAGCTAATACGATTAAACCACCGTAAATATTAGTTAATAATGTGGTTGCCCAAACTAAGCTCATGGCATCGGGTAAACCGACCATTTGCATTAATGGCCCTAGAAGTTCACTTAATAGAACAATGCCGCCTAACTCTTCAACAATTTTTATTAATATTAAAATAGGGATCATGACCTTAAATAAAGTAAAGGTCACCTCAATAATGTCTTTCAGTAGTGAACTGAAGAATGATTTTAGCGCTGGCATTGTGCTTCCTTGTACGGCCTTTGTTGTTTATAGGATACACAGTTTATATTGGATAAGCGTCTTTAAATGTAGCTATTTTATGATGTTATGGGGGAAAGGGCTTAGAGGGTTTAAAACACTTTTTAAAAGAAATAAAAAAGCCGAATCAAATGATTCGGCTTTTGCAATGTATATTAGTCTGTATTAAAGATTATTTAAAATCGCATCAACAGATGCTTTTGCATCACCTAATAACATTTCAGAGTTCTCATTAAAGAACAATGGGTTTTGTACGCCAGCGTAACCAGCACCCATTGAACGTTTAAATACAACAACCTTTTCAGCTTCCCAAACGTTAAGTACCGGCATACCTGAAATTGGTGTACCTGGTTCATTTGCCGCAGGGTTAACTGTGTCATTTGCACCAATAACTAATACCACATCAGTCTCAGGGAAATCTTCATTGATTTCATCCATCTCTAAAACGATATCGTAAGGTACTTTTGATTCAGCAAGTAATACGTTCATGTGGCCTGGTAAACGACCGGCAACAGGGTGAATACCAAAACGTACGTTTTTACCTTTAGCTCGTAACTGTTTAGTAATTTCAGCAACAGGGTATTGTGCTTGCGCAACAGCCATACCGTAACCAGGTACAATGATAATGTTTTTAGCCGCTTTTAGAGACTCTGCAACTTGTTGTGCAGTTGTTTCTGTATGCTCACCGTATTCTTGGTCGCCTTGTGCAAACTCTTCGTTACCGAAACCACCTAGGATAACGCTTGCAAATGAACGGTTCATTGCTTTACACATTATGTAAGAAAGAATCGCACCACTTGAACCTACTAACGCACCTGTGATGATCAGTAAGTCATTTGCTAGCATGAAACCAGTTGCTGCTGCCGCCCAACCTGAGTATGAGTTAAGCATTGATACTACTACTGGCATATCAGCCCCACCAATAGAGGCCACTAAGTGCCAGCCAAATGCTAATGCTATCAGAGTCATAATGATAAGCGCAGTTAAGCCTAGGTCACCACTTACAAATGCAACTAATAATAATGCAGAAGTTGTTACAGCTGCAATATTGATCCAGTTTTTACCTGGTAAAGCTAATGCTGAACTATTGATTCTTCCGCTTAGTTTACCGTAAGCAACAATAGAACCTGTGAAGGTCACCGCACCAATGAAGATACCTAAGAAGACTTCTACATCGTGAATCGTTTGTGCAGCAGGTGCTAATACACCATGGTCCATGTATGAATTGAAACCGATAAAGGTTGCAGCTAAACCAACAAAGCTATGCAGGATAGCGATTAGCTCAGGCATTGAAGTCATTTCAACTTTTAATGCTAAACGTACACCGATACCAGCACCAACAGCCATAGCAATAGTGATGTAACCTAAGCCAGTAACTTGTGAGCTTGCTATAGTAGCAAAAACAGCAATAATCATACCGATGATACCGAAAAGATTACCGCGTTTTGCGCTCTCTTGGCTACTTAAACCATTTAAGCTCCCGATAAAGAGGATGGCTGCAATCACGTATGCAGCAGTAATTAATCCTTGAGACATGTTTATTTATCCTTCTGGAACATTTTCAACATACGGTGTGTCACGGTAAAGCCGCCCACAATGTTGATAGTGGCAATTAATATTGCAATAGTAGATAGGGCAGTTACAACATTGTTATCACTACCGACCTGCAATAGAGCACCGATGATGATGATGCCACTGATTGCGTTGGTAACACTCATTAATGGAGTATGTAGAGAATGAGCAACATTCCATACAACGCCATAACCAACAATACATGCCAACATAAATACAGTGAAGTGCGCAAGGAAGTCACTCGGCGCAACACTTGCTAACCAGCCAAATAAACCAGCAGCAACAACAGCGATAGCAGGCTTTATCCATTTGTTTGGTGCTTTTTCTTCAACAACTTCTTGTACTTTTTCTTCCGCTTTTGGCGTTGGAGTAGCACTTACGTTAATTGCTGGTGGTGGCCAAGAAATTTCACCTTCTTTGACAACCGTTGCACCACGGATAACTTCATCTTCGAAGTCGATATCAATTTGACCATCTTTGTTTTTACAAAGTAGTTTCATCAAGTTAACTAAGTTTGTTGCATATAGTTGGCTTGATTGAGTTGGTAAACGGCTTGGTAAATCAGTGTAACCAATGATTTTAACGCCATTCTCAGTTTCAAAAACTTCGTCTTTCACTGTTAATGCTGCGTTACCGCCAGCGGCTGCTGCTAAATCAACAATAACGCTACCTGGTTTCATTGATTTAATCATCTCTTCAGAAATGATTTTAGGGGCCGGTTTGCCTGGAATAAGAGCCGTTGTGATGATGATATCAACATCTTTAGCTTGCTCAGCCATCATTTCAGCTTGCGCTTTTTGATAACCTTCACTCATTGTTTTAGCGTAACCAGTGGTACTTACTTCTGTTTCCTCAACATAATCTACTTCAAGGAATTCGCCACCCATACTTTCGATTTGTTCTTTTACTTCAGGACGAGTATCGAAGGCACGAACGATTGCACCAAGACTACCAGCAGCACCCAGTGCAGCTAGGCCGGCAACACCAGCACCGACGATCAATACTTTAGCTGGTGGTACTTTACCTGCTGCTGTAATTTGACCTGTGAAGAAACGACCAAATTGGTTGGCAGCTTCAATAACAGCACGATAGCCGGCAATATTAGCCATTGAGCTCAGTGCATCTAATGCTTGTGCACGAGAAGTACGAGGTACGCTATCCATTGCAATTACGCTAATATTTTTAGCTTCTAATTGCTTTAAAAGTTCTGGATTTTGAGCAGGCCAAATAAAGCTAACTAAAGTCGCGCCTTCTTTGATTAATTGGATTTCTGCTTGAGTCGGAGCATTAACTTTAAAGATAATGTCTGATTGCAAAACCGTTTTAGCGTCAGAGCTAATTTCAGCGCCTGCTTCTTGGTAAGATGAATCAGAAAAGCTTGCCGCAGCTCCTGCGTTTTGTTCTACAAGAAAAGTGAAACCTTGTTTAATGAGTAGTGCAACAGTACTAGGTGTTGCTGCTACACGATTTTCACTTTCTTGGATCTCTCTAGGTATACCTATCTGCATAGTAGTTCCATGATCGCTTATATTAAGGGTTGTTGCCAAAAGACTATGTCGCTAAATTAAAAAATGCAGGAGCGTGAAGCGTCTGCATTTTTTTAAAAGTTTTAACGGGTTATATTCAAAAGGCAACGCGTATAATTGTTTTTTACAAAACTGTAATGACTGTACTTATCAGTAAATCTTAGTGAAAAATAAAGGTGAACGCCACCACTTTAAAGGGTATTAAGCTGTTTTTATACAACATTAAGGTTACTAAATATAACCATTGATAATAAGCAGCTTGTTTTGTTAATTAGATGTTAAATTAAATGGGTTGAAAGGCTATTTATGCTACCAAATTGTTAAATTACATGAACGGAGGTGGGCATTCAAAAGTGATACGTTGTTCACTTGATGGATGAGTTAATGTGATGTTCGCTGCATGTAATGCAAGTCGTGTTGGAGAAAGTTTTATGCCTTGTGCTGTCGCATAAAATTCATCGCCCACGATCGGGTGACCAAGTTGCTGCATGTGTACTCGTAATTGATGAGTTCGCCCTGTTAATGGAGTGAGTTTTACAATAGTGGTTTGCTTTTCACGTTTGATCACTTCCCATTCAGTTTGTGAGCTTTTACCTTGTTCAAAATCGACAATCTGACGAGGTCTATTTTCCCAATCACAACGGATTGGTAGGTCAATTAATCCTTGATCTTGTTCAATAATACCTTCAACCCGAGCAAAATAAGTTTTATCAATGACTTTCTGTTGAAATTGGCGACCCATATGACTTTGAGCTGATTTTCTCAACGCTAAAATAATGATTCCAGAAGTTGCCATATCTAAACGGTGCACAACACATGCGGTTGGCCATACACGTAAAACGCGTAAGGCTAAACTATCTTTATGCCAAGGGTCTCGCCCGGGAACACTTAATAAGCCTGACGGTTTATTCAATACAACGATATCTTGATCTTGATAAATGATATCTAAGTAAGGGGACATAGGTGGGTTATAAACAAAGTTTGGCATAATCAAATATTACCTAGCATGAACATATTGATAGTCATTAAGTTATTTAAAATAGCTGAATGACTATCAAGAGTATAGAGAACATTAAAGGCTAATAAGTTGGACTTACTAGCCTTTACATTTTAGCGTTATGAGTGTGTTGAAACGATAAAGCGGATTGAATCAAGTTTTAGCTGAGTATTCTCTAGTATTGCTTCAAAACTCGCTAGTTGATCCTGTGAGTACTGTATCTCATCTTCACGGATATTTGGATTAACCGCTTTTAAAGCTAATAGACGGTCAATTTCTTGTTGCAAAGTTTTTTGCATGCGCTCTTTAGCTTCATCAATAATCTCACCCATTAAGGTTTGTGCAGTCGGTAAAGACTGTTTTATTAATTGATGGATTAATGCCTGTGATGCGTTTGCAACTTTACGGCTAATATGACGGTTAATCGGCGTTAATTGGCGATCAAAGCTATCAAAAGTAACATTTTCACCTAAGTTTTTAGCATTTTTATCTAATAATAAGCGGATCGGGGTTGTTGGTAAGAATCGGCTTAATTGTGCATTATCTGTATTCAGCGGTTCAACAACATAGATAAGCTCTAGGAAGGTTGATGCTGCAGGCAATGAGTTATTTTTTAAAATTGCAACAGAAGTAGTGCCAGTATCTGAGCTTAAAATCATATCTAACCCATTGTTAATCAATGGATGCTCCCAAGTAAGGTAGGATATATCATCTCGACTTAAAGCAGTTTGACGATTAAATGTTACTGTCATACCTTCTTCTGGTAAGCCTGGGTAATCCGACGCTAACATATTCTCAGTTGGTTTTAAGATTAAGCAATGCTCTGAACTATCTTCTTGATGCACACCTAAAACATCGAACATTTGCAATGCAAAACCGGTAAAGTCTGGAAGTTGATCGATCTCAGTAATATCCTCAAGTAATTCACTTTTCTGTAATACACCACTTGAATTAATCTCTAACAGTTTATCACGACCTTGTTCTAGCTCTTCTTTAAGTTCATTGTTTAATTTTGCTGTTTTTTCAATTAAAGCTGCTAGTTGTCCTTGCTCATTATCACCTGTCGCCAGAAGTGTAATTAGGTCATCTTTCACGCTTTGATAAACGGTATGCCCAGTGGGAGTTGTTTGAGTAAAGGCACTTAAACCATACTCGTACCACTCTTGGAGGTAAGCTTGCGAAGTGTCTTTTAAGTAAGGTGTATATATTTCAATATCGCAACGTTGGCCAATTCTATCTAAACGACCAATACGTTGTTCTAATAAATCTGGGTTAATAGGTAGATCGAATAAAACTAAGTGGTGTGAAAATTGGAAGTTACGACCTTCTGATCCAATTTCAGAACAAACCATCACCTGAGCACCATCTTCAACTTGTGCAAAGTAAGCCGCTGCTTTATCTCGCTCAATTAACGACAAGCCTTCATGGAAGATCGCTGCTTTAATTGCTTCTCGTGTACGAAGTGCTTCTTCAATTGCTAATGCTGTTTGTGCTTGTGCTGCAATGATTAAGATTTTTTCATCTTTATTTTGTTGAATTAAATCAATTAACCAACTAATACGTGGGTCAAAGGCACACCAAGAGTTATTCGATGAACCTTCAAAATCTTGATAAATTTGTTCAGGGTATAAAGCTGTTAAGGCTTGTTGCCCAATATCACCTTGTGGCATCATTTTAGATACTTTGATAGCAGTCTTATATTGCTCAGGTAAAGGTAAAGCCACTGATTTTAATAAACGTTTTGGAAAGCCTTTAATGGCAGAACGTGTATTTCTGAACAATAGGCGGCCTGTACCATGTCTATCTAATAACGCTTTAATTAATTCTTGTTGCGCAGCTTGTTGTTGATCATGGTCAATAGTGATATCAGAGATGACATTCAATAACGGCTCTACGTCCTGCTCTGATAATAATTCAGTAATACTGTTTTTAGCTTTATCATCTAAGAACTTGCCATCTAGTAGTTGGTTTACTGCATCAACGACAGGTTTGTAACCCATTTCTTCTTTTACAAATGCTTGATAATCATAGAAACGGTTAGGATCTAATAATCGTAGACGTGCAAAATGACTTTCATGGCCTAATTGGTCTGGTGTTGCAGTTAGCAGTAATACCCCGGGTGTGCTATTAGCAAGTTGTTCAACTGCTTTATATTGCGGACTTGGTTTTTCACTATCCCATATTAGATGATGCGCTTCATCAACAATCAATAGATCCCAACTAGCGAGTAAAGCATTTTTTAGGTGTTTTTGTTTACGTATAAGATCAATGCTGCATAAAACTAATTGCTCAGTATCAAAAGGGTTTACTGCATCTAAGTATGCTTCTTCACAGCGAGACTCATCAAAAATACTGAAATGAAGATTAAAACGGCGCAACATTTCAACTAGCCATTGATGTTGTAGGTTTTCAGGTAGCACGATTAAGACACGTTTAGCTCGACCAGTGATGATTTGCTGGTGGATAATTAATCCTGCTTCAATAGTTTTACCTAAACCAACTTCATCTGCTAATAAGATACGAGGGGCGTGGCGTTGTCCTACTTCTTCTGCAATATAAAATTGATGCGGGATTAAATCGACACGAGCACCTAATAAACCACGTAAATAACTACGTTGTTGCTGATGTTGATTAACTAAAGATTTATAGCGTAAAACAAAACGATCAAATTTATCGATTTGTCCTGCAAATAACTTATCTTGTGGTTTATTGAATTTAATAAAGTTATTAAGAAACGTTTCTTTTAACTTTGTTTCTTCACCTGTATCAGTTCGAGTACCAATATAAGTAATAAGATTATCATTTTCTTCGATATCAGAAACCAATAAGCTCCAGTCTGCATGACTTAAAACCTCATCTCCAATATTAAAGCGCACACGTGTGACAGGCGCTTCTTGAATTGAATAAAGGCGTTGTTCACCAGAAGCTGCAAATAACAAAGTTAGCATACGACCTTCGATCGCAACGATTGTACCTAAACCTAACTCTGATTCAGCGTCACTAATCCAACGCTGGCCTAACGAAAATGTCATATAAACTCACTCATCATTTGTAACAAAATAAAACTGTATAGAAGAAAAGGCGCGTATGTTACCTAAATCCTAATCAAAGGTACTAATAAAATAGAACATTTTATTTAAAAATAAAAATAGCATATAAATGAAGGGAAAAAGCCATGTTGATTGTTATTTAATCACTTGAATAAAAAAATGAAAAAAACTATAAATAACGCTTGCTTACCTTATCAAGATCCCTATAATGCGCATCCACAGACACGGGACGGAACGCAAGTTACCCAG
>NZ_JBAKAZ010000037.1:0-33540 GCF_038155185.1 Psychromonas aquatilis | reverse complement strand
TGTCTTTATTATTAAGTGAAAACTAAGGAGTGACAACTAGTCTGACACAGGGGGGGCTGGTTTTTCGGTTCGTTATTCATTCTGGGCAAAGGCTTATTATGAGCAACAACAAGCTAAAGGAAAACCACATAATAGTATCATTAGAGCCTTAGCCTTTAAGTGGATCAGGATAGTATTTAGATGTTGGAAAACTAACACTCCCTATGATGAATCAACCTATTTAGCGGCGCTAAAAAGAAGAGGCTCACCGCTTTTAAAATTTGCAATTAATAGTTAAATTTTACTAGCGGTCCACCTCAGGGCGTGTTGTTAGTTGCCTTTTCTACCTAGTTTAGAATATTCAAACACCTATTCAACACTTGTTTGTTTCCAATTATTATTAGCTTTAACCTTTTTCTAGTTCGAGTAATATTTTGAAAAAGCATTTTAACTGAATCATAGTATGTTCTTGATTTGTAACTCAACATTCCATTTGCGTCGTAAGAGAAATATTCATCAATAACTACTGCGACATTATCAAACTCTTGGCCAATCACTGTATGTGAATTTTTACTATAAACATCTGAATATGACTCATGATGTTCTTTATTATATTGTGATGGGGTTAATTTGAGAACTTCCCACCCTTCATTACTTATTAATCGAATATAATTCTTAACAGTGTTTGCATCAGTGAAATAGTCAAAGTCAACATTACCGCAATCTTCAAAAGCAACATCAGTTCTCCAGCTATTAAAGAGCACCTTAATAAAACTAGCAATCTCCTTGTTGGTTCTAATTTTATCTGATAATTTAAATTTAACGATTCCACTTATTGCATCGATTTTACTTTCAATATCAGCAAACCGTTCCCTAGATGATAATGTTTGTTGCTTATCATAAGAAAATATACATGAGGTATTACTAGATTTAGCATCTATCACTAGTTGCTCTAGTTGGTTAACATATATTCTTTGCGTTTCATCAATCACTACCAAATCTATATTCGACAAGTCATAATTTCTAAAGTTTTTAATCGGGATAATGTTCCAACCCAAAGTGTTTAGTTTATTATGCCCTTCGTTCAATTGTCCGCAATGTACGATTACCGTATTCTTAGTATTTTTAAGACGTTTTACGATATCATACGTTAAAAGTGTTTTTCCCGTCCCAGGCCCACCATTAACTGAAATGAATTCTGTTGTACCTTTATTAATTTTACTGAATACTTGATTTTTAATGTCTTCTTGCTGGTTGGTAAGAAAATACTGATCATGAATGAATTTTTCCGTTGAATTAAACGGAGAAACCAAATAATCGGATGGGTTAAACAAAATATCAGGGTTATCAAACTTCATCAAATTTTGATTGGTCAGTAACTGTGTCAGCAGTGAAAAATCAACCACTTCCAACTCACTTTTCCCATCAAGTTTATACAAGGTATTTGTTTGAACTACGTAAGTAAAATTATGTACAACCCTGTTAATATGGCTCAAATAATATTTATTTCTTACTAACTGCTTTTTGACTTTATCTGGTGTACTGCTATTTTTCAGCTCTACATTTATAATGTAGTTACTACCAAACCTTAGCAAATCGAATTCTTTGCTAATATGTTGAATTTTATACCCCACGTAAAAATCATTAAATATATTCATAAAAGGTATTATTTCATACATTTGAAAAGCGAGATGTTTAAGGTCTTCAACTTCGTTGTTTTTTATATCTATACCGTAATGCTTGATATACCCGCCATATTCAGCAGGATCAAGACTGTCGTGAGCTTGAACAAGAGATATTATGTTGATACTTTTCATTGATTACATACCTAGAGATTGAAATTTTGTGAATTTAACGGTTATAACTCAATATTCATGCGCTTAATGAACTAATGCGCGTAGAGAGAACGATTGGCAACTAACATCTTATTAGATTCCAGCGGAAAGATGGCAAACATCTAATGATTAATAATAGACTTAGATTACTGCAATTATCAATTTAATCAATAATTTAAAATAAAAAGTGAAATATAAGTCATGTAGAAAGATAACAAAATGTAATATTTACGGCGGAAAGATGACAAATATACAGCAAGGTATAAATAAACATGTATTTTATTTGCAGAGGTATTTTATAAAATCACCATTTTTAATGGCTATTACTGAGAATATGCAGATGAAAAATTAAAAAGAAAAAGAGCTATTGCCGCTCAAGCATTGAAGCTAACGGTATAAAATAGCTAATTAAAAAACGACCCACATTGTGGCTAGGTCAATTTTCCCCGTTGAGTTTTTCTGAATTAATGGCTACCTTTAGCAAGCTAAGGCAAGGATGCCGTTGCTAGCTCAGCTCGCCACATGGATGTGGCGTATGAGCGGTGCGTTAAGAAGGTAGCCATTTATTCAGATTAAAAAACGATCGGGGCCAGTCTCTTTACTTACTTTCTCTGCTGGCAGAGAGAAAGTAAAGTCGCCGACAGGGCGAAACCACAGTGAATAAAAATCAACAAGCCATGACGAGCGCAGACGAGCCAAGCCTCAAACAACATAACCAAAACAGCATCTTTCCTTCAGGCACAGAAAAACCAACAACAACGAGCGTAGGCGAATCAAAAATCAACGCGGCTACAACTCCCCCACCGTTAAGCTTTCCCAAACAATTAAGCACTTTCAGCAACAGCAAACAGGACGTTTGCTGTAAGTTCATTTAGCACATGGATGTGCGTATGAACTGGTGCGTTAAGAAAGTTCTTAATTGGTTGGATCAGAAAGCGACTCGGTGGCCAGTTTCTTTGCCTCCTTTCTTTTCTGGTAAAAGAAAGGAGGTCGCCGACAGGGTGAAACCACCGCTAATAAAAATCAACAAGCCCCGACGAGCGAAGACGAGCCCAGCCTCAAAAAATAACATCCACCACTTTCCTTCAGGCACAAAAAAAGCAAGCCGAAGCTTGCTCTATCAAGTTATGCAAAAATTTACTTAACTAAAAGCAAACCTTAAGAAAAATTACTCAGCTGCTGGCGCTTCTTCTTTCTTCTCTACTGCTTCTTTCATAGAAAGACGTACACGACCTTGACGGTCAACTTCTAGTACTTTAACTTTAACTTCTTGACCTTCTTTCAGGTAATCAGATACTTTTTGAACACGCTCTTCACAGATTTGCGAGATATGAACAAGACCGTCTTTACCAGGAAGAATGTTAACGAATGCACCGAAGTCAGCTAAACGAACAACTTTACCGTTGTAGATAGTACCTACTTCAACTTCAGCTGTCAGTGCTTTAATGCGGTTGATTGCATCGTCAGCTTGCTCACCAGATGTTGCAGCAATTTTAACTGTACCGTCATCTTCGATTTCGATAGTTGTACCTGTTTCTTCACATAGAGCACGGATAACTGCCCCGCCTTTACCGATAACATCACGGATTTTGTCCGTGTTGATTTTCAGTGTGTGAATGCGTGGAGCGAATTGTGAAATGTCATCACGACCTTCAGAAAGTGCTTCATCCATTACAGATAGAATGTGTAAACGTGCAGCTTTTGCTTGGTTTAACGCAATTTGCATGATTTCACGTGTGATACCTTCAATTTTGATATCCATTTGTAAAGCAGTGATACCGTTAGTTGTACCGGCTACTTTAAAGTCCATATCACCAAGATGATCTTCATCACCTAAGATATCAGAAAGAACAACGAACTCTTCGCCTTCTTTAACTAGACCCATCGCGATACCCGCAACAGATGCTTTAAGTGGAACACCAGCATCCATAAGTGCTAGAGATGAACCACAAACAGAAGCCATTGAAGATGAACCGTTAGACTCAGTGATTTCCGATACAACACGCACTGTGTATGGGAATTCTTCAACAGTAGGCATTACTGCCAATACACCACGTTTCGCTAGACGACCGTGACCAATTTCACGACGCTTAGGAGAACCAACAAAACCAGTTTCACCAACACAGTATGGAGGGAAATTGTAATGTAGTAAGAAGTGATCTTTCTTCTCACCCATTAGGCTGTCGATGATTTGTGCATCACGTTGTGTACCTAATGTAGCAGTAACAAGTGCTTGCGTTTCACCACGTGTAAATAGTGAAGAACCGTGAGTACGTGGTAATACACCAGTACGAACGTCAAGTGCACGAACACTTTCAGGATCACGACCATCGATACGCGGCTCACCTTTGATGATGCGAGTACGTACAACAGTTTTTTCTAAATCATGTAGGTATTCGCCTACTTGCTTAGCAGCTAGCGCTTCGTCAGCAGCTAATAATTTTTCTTTAACTTCAGCAGTGATTGCTTTGATTGCGTCGTAACGCTCGCCTTTATCACTGATTTGGTAAGCTTCTTCAAAACGCGCTTGCGCTTCAGTTGCAACAGCCGCATCTAATGCTTCGTTACGTGTTGGAGCAGTCCAATCCCATGCAGGACGAGCTACTTCAGCAGCAAATTCTTTAATTGCAGATACAACAGCTTGTTGCTCATCGTGACCGTATACTACCGCGCCTAACATTACGTCTTCGCTTAAGATACCAGCTTCAGATTCAACCATTAATACAGCGTTGTCTGTACCAGATACAACTAAGTCTAGCTCACTTGTTTCTAGTTCTGTTTTAGTTGGGTTAAGTAGGTATTCACCATCTTTATAACCAACACGAGCACAACCGATAGGACCGTTAAAAGGCATACCAGAGATAGATAGTGCCGCAGATGTTGCAATCATAGCAACGATATCTGGGTTAACTTCTGGGTTGATTGAAACAACAGTTGCAATCACTTGTACTTCGTTTTTGAAACCTTCAGGGAAAAGAGGACGAACTGGACGGTCAATAAGACGTGCAATTAACGTTTCTTCTTCAGATGGACGGCCTTCACGTTTGAAGAAACCACCTGGGATTTTACCTGCAGCGTATGTTTTTTCTTGGTAGTTAACAGTAAGAGGGAAGAAGTCACGCTCTTGATCATCTGCATTTTTACCAACAACAGAAACGAATACACATGTATCGTCCATGCTACACATTACAGCGGCAGTTGCTTGACGTGCAATTACGCCAGTTTCTAGTGTTACCGTATGTTCGCCATACTGGAAACTTTTTACAATAGGAGTCATTTTTTTTCCTTTAATAGTATTATTTTCATTTTGCTTTTTATCGCGCCGACAGTATACGTGATGAAGACAAGTTTTAACATTTTTTAGGTAACAATTTTGATTGTTATAGCGCTTAATCATTAAAATAAAATGACAATTTAAGAAATCGTCGCGTAAATAAACAATATTATTCGCCAAAAGTAGTGCTATGCCCTATCACGCGTTATTATCTTGGTTATATTAAAACCACCCAAAATAACCATGGCTGCTGATTTGACTAACTTACCTATTCTTTATTCCTTGCAACATTGCCCCTATGCGATGCGTGCCCGTATTGCTATTTTTAAGTCTGCGCTTCCTGTGCGTATTCGCGCGATAAAATTAAATAATAAGCCACCAGAAATGCTGGCGTTATCAACGGATAAAACAGTGCCAATGTTGGTAATAGAAGATGGGCAACAGGTGCCGACAGTGATCGAAGAAAGCCTCGACATCATGTTATATATCCTAAAACAAAACGATCCCAATCAACTATTACAGCCCTCGTCAGAGCAATCGTTGGATGATAACTTAACGCTAATCAGTGAATACGAGCAACACTTTTTACCTGCCGTAGAAGCCTATAAATGTGCAAAAAGGTATAAAGAGCCCAATGTTGAAAGCTTTCGTGAACATTGTGAGGTTTACCTGCAACCGTTGGAGGATAAACTGCATCAACATTCCTACTTAACCGCCGATAAAGAAGGCATAGTCGATATTGCTTTAATGCCTTTTATCAGACAGTTCTCTAAAGTTGAGCGACAATGGTTTCAGCAATCCCCCTACCCTAAATTACGAGCTTGGTTGAGCCATTACATGCAAAGTCCGATGTTTACTAAAATCATGGCGAAGCATACGCTTTGGGTTGATTGCCATCAGGACATTATTTTTGGTGATATTAAGAAGTAATTAGCAGGTACTAAATAGTTTAAAGAATAGCTGGTTAAAGATGAGTTGGTTAAAGCAGAGTCGTTTAAACAATCATTTTTTAAGAAGAGTCACTTGAGAAAAGTGGCTTGAAGAAGAGCGGATTTATGCGAAATCAAGATAAGTAAGCAACTGGGGAATCGCTTTAGTAAACCAAGCCCAGTTGCTTTAATTTATGCTTTATTTACTGATAACAGGCATCAAAAAACTGTTTTTCTAATAATACTGCCTCATTAAAATAGGCTGTTATTGTCTGTTGTTGCGCTTCATCTGCGGTATTAAAGGCATTATCGAGCTGCCCGCGAAGGTGCTCGACAACAGAGGCAAAATATTCACCTGAATGTAAAGTTATCCATTCACCAAAGTAAAATGGCAATGAATCAACCGCTTCCACCACTGGCTCAGCCCAACTTAAGTAAACCCATTCGGCAACACATAACACTGCGACCATATTGCCGTATTCACCACTTTTAGCAGCTTTTAACATTAGTGCTTGAAAGTCACTGGTTGGCTTTAATAACTCAGGACTAACTCGCTCAGACTCAACCACAGCTAACATATCAAAAGAACGCTGGAAGTAGGTGTTTTCTGGACCGGCTATATTTCCTAAAAAGTGTGCCAAAGGCAAACGGTCAGGTAACGATGGCGCATAGTGAATAGCAGAAGCGGCTAAGCGCACAAAGTTATCGATAAAAGTATAATCTTGTGCCAAATAACGTTTCATTTTATCTAGTGGCAAACTGCCCTCAGCAAGTTCTGCACAAAATGCGTGCTCTGTTGCTGATTGCCAATGTTCGCCACAATGCTCTTTTAACTGTTCACTCGGTTGCATGGTTATTCCTTTTTTAACCTTCTTATTAACATGTTTATCGTTTGCTTACTTTGACTCAATGCTATCAGAGCTGCCTAATAACTGTTTCTGCTCATCTTTATCAAGATGTAATTGCCTGGTTGGGAAGGCAAATTCAGCGCCATGTTCGCGCACAATGTCAGCCACTTTTAATAGTACATTTTGCTTCACTTGATGGAATAAAATCCAGTTAGTGGTTTTAGTAAAGGTATAGATAAAGAAATCTAATGAAGAGTTATTAAACAGATCAAAATTCACTATTAATGTCTGGTTTTGATCGATATCAGGGTGCTCTTCTAGCATTGCTCTCACTGCTTTAATAATGTCATGCACTTGATCAATATCTTTATATCTCAAGCCAAAGGTTTCTTTAATGCGTCGGTTGCTCATACGAGATGGATTTTCTACAACGATATGTGTAAATAAACTATTCGGCACATATAGCGGACGTTTATCAAAGGTACGAATACGTGTCACACGCCAGCCAATCTCTTCCACTGTTCCTTCAATTGATTTATCTGGACTGCGGATCCAATCGCCTACTTTAAAGGGTTTATCCATATATACCATGGCTGCACCAAATAAGTTGGAAAGTAGATCTTTTGCGGCCATACCAACAATCAATCCCCCCATACCACCAAATGCTAATACACCAGAGATACTGACACCTAGCGTTTGAATAATAGATAACGTGATAATCGTGAGAATAGAAAGTTTGGCTAGCTTAGCCAGTGCGGTTACCGTAGTAGTATCTTTAGCTTCATCAGCAACAAAAACGTATTCTGTTTTGTAGATTAATCGCCACAGCACCCAACCGACTAAAAATAAAATAGCAACTTTTTGCGCTAATGGCAGGTATTCTGAAATGCCTAAATCTTCACTTTCCGCAACGACTCTTAAGGACATCGATGTCCCCATTAATACAATTAACCAGTTGATCGGCTTATTAATCGCATAAAAAATGATGTCATCCCAACCATTTTTTGTTTTTTTGGTTGTACCTTCCATTCTCCGGCCAAAATAGCGCCAAATTAGCTGGACAAAAATCGTTACACAAATCAAAAGTGCAAAGTTGGCTACCCAATTTCCAATATTAAATGAAAGTAGCCAGTCCTTTACATACAGTTCAGCTTGTTCAATCATAATGTTCCTTAATCTACTGCATAGTTTTTAGATATCAATAAGAATACTTAAGCGCATTGCCCTTAAAATGACTCGTTTAAGCAAATCAATGCTTTCAAAATGTTAAAAAGAATAAATCTTAAAAGTAGCAAAATGATAATAACTTATCGCATCATCAACCACCTATAAAGTAATAAACACGGTTTTATCGACAATGCACAGAGAGCTGTCGATAAGGTATTTTTACCTCAGCTTTATCAAACTCTATTTTAATCGCCTCTATTAATGCGCAACGAGCACGCCAACTATCAACGGTATTCACCCAAGGACGTACTACAAAATTAACGCTTGAACTCGCCAGTTCAGAGACTGCAATCGTAGCTTGCGGGTACTTTAAAACATATTCATTGCCTACGACAACAGTTTCTAGTATTTGTTTCACTTGCTTTAAATCAGCTTGATAACTAACACCAATAACCAAATCGATTCTGCGTTCCGGGTAATGAGAGAAGTTGATGATATTACCGTTTAGTATTTTATTATTTGGTACCACGATATATTTGTTATCTACGGTTTTTAAGGTGCAATGAAATAGCTGTATCGACTCGAATGTGCCAGCAATACCAGCGCCTTCAATATAGTCGCCAACTTTAAAAGGCCGTAATATCAGTAATAAAAGGCCAGCGGCGAAGTGTGATAACGTGCCTTTTAAAGCCAGCCCTATCGCTAAACTACCCGCACTTAGTAATGCAATCAAAGTAGCTGTTTTCACGCCTAATTGGCTTAAACTCAGGAGCATTGTGATGGTTATCAGCAGGTAGTAGATGATCGAGGTAATAAATTCACAGACGGTACTGTCTAGTTTTTTATTCGCTAAGGTTAAATGAAGGTACTTACTCGCATAACGAGATATTTTTAAACCAATGAACAGTATTATTAACGCAAAAATGAAGTGTGTAATGAACAAGGATAGCCATTGCTTATCGAACAATACATTGTTGATAATATATTCAAGAGAACCGACATCCGATGGCATTTTATTTCCTGCTTCCAAGTACGACTTTGCATATTAAAAAGTAGGCTATTAGTACCATTAATCTTTGTTATTACATAATAAAAAAGGCCATTTAGCGTTAACTAAATGACCTTTTATAAGATTCATGATGCTTTTTTATTATGAAAATTAATCTCGGACGTAAATAACTTCCATCATTTCGTCTTCATCATCCCAATCGTCATCATCAATGTGAACAGCACCTTCCACAGCATCAATTGCTGATTTATGGTAATCATCCCATTGGAATTCAACTTGTTGACGCTCTTCTTCAGGTGTAAATTCAGTTGGTAGCTCTTCTAAGTAAGCCACTAACTCTTTGCATACTTCACTTGTGCCTGTTTTTGAGATGGCAGCAACTTTATAAACTGGTCCTTCCCACTCAAGTGCATCTTTTACACGTTGCATTACTTCTTCAGCTTCATCTTCTAATAAAAGGTCTGTTTTATTGAAGATTAACCAACGTGGTTTTTCAGCTAATTTAGGGCTGTGTTTTTTCAGCTCTTCTAAAATAACCAATGCATTCTCAGCTGGATCACTTGCATCAGCAGGTAAAAGGTCAACCATGTGTAATAATACACGACAACGCTCTAGGTGACGTAGGAAGCGAGTACCTAAACCAGCACCATCAGATGCACCTTCAATCAAACCTGGGATATCAGCAATAACAAAGCTATTACCATGGCCCATACTTACTACACCTAAGTTAGGGATCAAGGTAGTAAATGGGTAATCGGCTACTTTTGGCTTAGCCGCAGATACACTGCGAATAAAAGTCGATTTACCAGCATTAGGTAAACCTAACATACCAACATCGGCTAATAGTAATAACTCTAATAATAAGTTACGTACTTCACCCGGTGTTCCATCTGTCTTTTGACGAGGAGCACGGTTAGTAGAGGTTTTAAAACGTGCGTTACCCAAACCATGGAAACCACCCTTTGCAACCATCAATTTTTGACCATGTTTAGTCAAATCACCAACGATTTCGCCAGTATCATCATCACGACAACGTGTACCTACTGGTACTTTAATGATTTTATCTTTACCGCGAGCACCGGTACAGTCACAAACTTGACCGTTTTCTCCACGCTCTGCATTGTAAAAACGCACAAAACGGAAATCGATTAAGGTATTTAAATTTTCATCGGCTTCAAGGTAAACATCACCACCATCTCCGCCGTCACCGCCATTTGGGCCGCCACGAGGAATATATTTTTCAGTACGAAAGCCGACTACGCCGTTACCACCGTCTCCAGCGTCAACTTTAATCTTTGCTTCATCAACAAACTTCATTACTACAACCTCCAAAAATACATTCGCTACTTATTAGCGATGATTATACCTATTTCTATTGATCATAGATCAAATTTGTTATTTCAATAGAAATAGATAGATAAAAAAAAACCTCGCATTTGCGAGGCTTTTTAAATATTGCTTCGAAACAAATTATTCAGCAACGATGCTCACGAATGAACGAACCGGCTTGCCTTTCTTTTCGAATTTTACAGTACCAGTCGCTTTAGCGAATAGTGTGTGGTCTTTACCTAAGCCAACATTTAGACCAGCGTGGAATTTAGTACCACGTTGACGAACTAAAATGTTACCAGCTAAAACAGATTCGCCACCAAAACGTTTAACACCTAAGCGTTTACTTTCTGAATCGCGACCGTTATTAGTACTACCACCAGCTTTTTTATGTGCCATTTTTAATAACTCCTAATTAAGCGTTAATCGCAGTAATTTTAATTTCAGTAAACCACTGGCGGTGACCAGCTTGCTTACGAGAATGTTTACGACGGCGGAACTTAACGATTTTTACTTTCTTGCCACGACCGTGTGTTACTACTTCAGCAGTAACTTTACTTCCTTCAACGTATGGAACACCAACTTTAACGTCTTCAGCACTTGCTACTAATAGAACTTTATCAAATTCTACAGTTGCACCAGCTTCAACATCAAGTTTTTCCAAACGAAGAGTTTGTTCAACAGCAACACGGTGTTGCTTGCCACCACTTTGGATAACAGCGTACATGTTTCTTACTCCGTTCAGGCATCTCGTGTCGTTTTATTTCAAACGCAACATCGAGAGCGCACTAATTAATTACAATGGTGGCGGATTCTACAGATAGATTTCGACTTTGGCAATGCCTTTTAGGTAAAATATTACAATTATCTTGTCAGTTAATTAACCAAAATACAAAGAACAAATTAAAACCCTACTTTTCAATAACATACGTAGCTGACATTGAAATAAAAAAATGTTGAATATTGCTTTATTGCTAAACAACATATGAATAAATTTTTTACCTATTTTAAGTGTACTTTTAAAAAGTAGATTAATCGCTTCTAGATATAGGTAAGCAGAAAAATAAAAGCCCCCTCTTTACGCAAAAATCTCCCTCATTAATGTAATAAATCGTAGATAAGCAATTGTAAATGCTTATCTCATCTTGAGAAGTTGCTAATAAACAGCAATAATAGCCCCATTATTTTTAAAGACTTCCAATGGGACTTTTAAGGCATGGATATTAAACAAATTCAGCAGCTTTCTTCAACAGACATGATTCAAGTTAATCAGCTGATTACTGAACAGTTAAGCTCTGATGTTGCATTAATTAATCAACTTGGCTTTTATATCATTAATAGTGGCGGAAAACGTATTCGTCCATTAATCACTGTATTAGCAGCACAAGCTATTAATGCCTATACTCCTGATATGACCAAACTTGCTGCTATCATCGAGTTTATTCACACTGCAACACTACTACACGATGATGTTGTTGATGAATCAGATTTACGCCGCGGTAAAGAAACAGCCAATGCATTATTTGGTAATGCAGCCAGTGTATTAGTCGGAGACTTTTTATATAGCCGCTCCTTTGAAATGATGACTGAACTTGAAAACTTCAAAGTAATGAATGTGTTAGCAAGTGCTACGAATGTCATTGCTGAAGGTGAAGTATTACAATTAATGAATTGTAATAACCCAGAGACATCAGAAAAAACCTATATGGATGTTATCTACTTTAAAACGGCTAAGTTATTTGAAGCTGCAACACAGTTAGTTGCCGTATTAGGCAAACAACCAAAAGATGTTGAAGATGCTTTATTAGACTACGGTAAATACTTAGGCACCGCTTTCCAATTAACTGATGATGTGATGGATTATGCATCTGATGCTGAAGAGATGGGTAAAAATACCGGTGATGATTTAGCTGAAGGTAAACCAACTCTGCCATTACTTTATGCAATGCAACATGGTACTGATCAACAAAAGCAGCTTATTCGTGATGCTATTGAAAAAGCCAATGGTATGGATAACTTTGATTTGATCATGCAAGCGCTAAAAGAGACTAAAGCACTAGAATACACCTCACAGCGCGCCTTAGAAGAAGCAGACAAAGCAATTAATGCTATTTCTATACTACCGGACAATGAATACAAGCAAGCGTTAATCAGCCTTGCTCATATTGCTGCTAATCGAGTGAGTTAACTCTGACAGGCTTGTAAGTATGGAAATAGGCTTTAAGCGCCTATTAACATGCTTACAATGCACTTTCTGCAAAATGCCACGTAATAACCCTACCTAAAACACACACCTTAATAGAACCGTTATAAACCGATGGCTGAATAGCTCTACTCGCTAATTGCCATTTATTACACTTGTTCTCATTGATTAGCTCATTCATTTTTGCTTTTAGCATTAGATACAAAAAAGGCCTCTCTATTTTACAATAGAGAGGCCTTTTTAAAACAACAATTCGATTAGTTAAATGGGTTAACTTGAATAATTGTTTCGTTACGATCTGGGCCAGTAGAAATAAGGTCCATTGGAACCCCTGTTATTTCTTCTAGACGCTTGATGTAAGCTTTAGCATTTTCTGGTAGTGCATCATAAGTTGTTACACCAAAAGAAACTTCAGACCAACCAGGCATTGTTTCGTAAACTGGTACTGCTTTCTCGTATCCAGCTGCAGCCATTGGCGGCACATCAACAACACTGCCATCAGGCATAGTGTAGCCAGTACAGATTTTGATTTCTTCTAAGCCATCTAAAACGTCTAGTTTTGTTAAGCAGAAACCAGTAATACTGTTTAGCTGAACAGCACGTTTAATAGCAACAGCATCAAACCAACCTGTACGACGTAAACGTCCAGTTGTTGCACCAAACTCGTGGCCAACAGTACCCATATGGTGACCAGCTGGATCTAGGTGATCAATGCCATCATAAAGTTCTGTAGGGAAAGGACCTGAACCAACACGTGTTGTGTAAGCTTTTACAATACCTAATACGTAATCAAGGTGTGTAGGACCAAAACCACTACCAGTAGCAACACCACCAGCAGTTGTGTTTGAAGAGGTAACATAAGGGTATGTACCATGGTCAATATCTAATAAAGTACCTTGTGCACCTTCAAATAAGATATTTTCGCCACGTAGACGTGCTTTATCTAGCTCATTCGTTACATCAATAACCATACTGATTAATAACGGTGCCATTTCAGTCATTTCAGCTAATACTTTTTCATAGCTTACTGGCTCAGTTTTATAATAATTAACTAGTTGGAAGTTATGGTATTCCATTACTTCTTTTAGTTTAACAGCGAATGTTTCCATGTCGAATAAGTCATCAACACGTAGGCCACGTCTTGCTACTTTATCTTCATATGCTGGACCGATACCACGACCTGTAGTACCAATTGCTTTTTTACCTAGGGCTGTTTCACGAGCAACATCAAGTGCAACATGATAAGGAAGAATTAGAGGACAACCTTCACTAATTGAAAGACGCTCTTTTGCAGGAATACCACGTTCGATAAGTCCATTCATTTCCTTGAATAGGGCATCAGGTGCTAATACTACACCATTACCAATAACACAGCGTACGTTTTCACGTAATATGCCAGAAGGAATCAAATGAAGAACTGTTTTTTCTCCGTTGATTACTAATGTATGCCCTGCATTATGGCCGCCTTGATAACGAACAACCCATTGTGCTTTATCCGTAAGTAGATCAACTACTTTCCCTTTACCTTCGTCACCCCATTGAGTGCCAAGAATTACTACATTTTTTCCCATCAGAATCACATGTCTCTAGCGAATTGAACCGGGATTTTAGCAAGGTTTGAACAGATCAATCAATATTTTTGTGTGTTAATAAAGATATATCTAATTTTAGATCAAAAAAAAGCCGATAAATCGGCTTTTTTAATTGATTAGACTTTCTAATAGAACTTATTTTTGTGAGTTCATGTACTTAAAGAAGTCTGAATCAGGGCTTAATACCATTACGTCTTGCTTGTCAGAAAAGCTTTTCTGGTAAGCTTGCATACTTCTCATAAAGGCATAAAACTCAGGGTCTTTAGCATACGCTTCAGAGTAAATTTGTGATGACTTAGCATCACCTCTACCACGAATTTCTGCAGACTCTTTATTTGCTTGTGCAAGCATAATAGACACTTTACGATCGATATTCGCTCTGATCACTTCAGATTTTTCCTGACCTTCTGAACGGTGCTCTTTTGCCACCGCTTGACGTTCAGCACGCATACGTTTGTAGATACTGTTACTTACACCATCTGGTAGATTAATCTTTTTAATACGTACATCAACAACACGAATACCTAGCTCAGAAGAACGTGCTAGACGCTTCAGGGCAGTTTCCATCACTTCACCACGTTTACCAGAGACAATGTCTTTGATTGTGTGTGAACCAATTTCATTACGTAGGCCGTTATTGATTTTACGTTTTAATAGCGCTTCAGCTTGCATTTTATTACCGCCAGTAGCGAGGTAATAAACGGCTAAATCATCAATTTCCCACTTAACATAAGAGTCGATAATTAAATCTTTTTTCTCTGATGTTACAAAGCGATCTGGTTGATCATCTAACGTTTGAATACGCGTATCCAAAATTTTAACAGTGTCAATAAAAGGTACTTTAAAGTGTAAACCTGGTGCATATTCTACAGGATTACCTTCACCGTCACGTTTTACTTTGCTAAATTGCATCACGATACCGTGCTGTCCTTCAGACACAACAAATGCACTGCTTATAAACGCCACAAATAAAATAGCTGGCAGTATTAATAATTTTTTCATTAGTCTCTCCCAGTACTTCGACTGCTATTTAAAACACGTTGACTACTTGCTGCACGTTCATCCAAACCAGCTTGTTCATCTGCACGTGAACGCGTTTCAATTTCAGTTTCTACAACTGTATTAGTTGAACTAGTCGACGTATTGCTCATCAATTTATCAAGTGGTAAGAAAGTTAAGTTACCACCCGCTTCGTTATCAATTAGGACTTTAGAACTCGTACTTAATACTTTTTCCATAGCCTCTAAGTATAAACGTTGACGAGTTACTTCAGGGTGAGCTTGATACTCAGGTAATAATTGGTTGAATTGCGCAACATCACCCTGTGCTTTCAAAATCATACCTTCTTCATAAGAACGTGCTTGCTGTTCAATACGTTTAACTTGACCACGAGCAATCGGTTCTTTCTCACGCTCATAAGCTTCTGCTTCACGTACAAAACGCTCTTCATCTTCTTGGGCAGCAATCGCATCATCAAATGCATCTTTAACCTGCTCAGGTGGGCGTGTTTGTTGTAAATTCACATCTAAAATTTGCACACCTAGTCCATATGAAGCGATGATTTTATTGAGCATTTCCCATGTTTCTTGACGTACAACTTCACGTCCAGTGGTTAATGCATCATTCATCGTTGAGTGACCAATAATGAAACGTAATGAGCTATCAAGTGCTTGTAATAAGCTGTTATCAGCATCCGTCACACTGAATAAGTATTTTTCAGGAGAGACAATACGATATTGAATTTCCATTGATACTTGTACAATATTTTCGTCTTCTGTCAGCATAAAACCAGAGGTTGGTAATGTGCGGAAAGCTTCTACATTGACTGGAATGATTTCATCAACAAACTTTGGATTCCAATGTAAACCAGGCTCAACTTGAGAATGGTAAGCACCTAAACGCAATACAACACCACGATCAGACTCTTTTATGGTATACCAACCACTCGCAAACCAAACAAGTGCAATAATAACGAGAATAGCAATAGCGACGACTTTTCCGCCATTACTACTACTATTATTGTTGCTAGGTCCTTGTGTTGACTTTTTGCCAAACAAACCGCCTAAAAAACCAGATATTTTTTTGAATATAACATCTAGATCAGGAGGCCCCTGCTCATTATTTTTATTGTTTTTATTCCACGGGTCTTGATCATTTTTATCATCTTTACCCGGTTCGTTCCAAGCCATGTTAGCTCCTGATTTACTCATAAATTAAATTATTAAAATCGAATTACTTAAAAGAATTTATCAAACATTTAAACTATTATTGCAATGTAACAATGTTAACACCATTAATAAAGAGTTTATGACATATTAGGTCCAATCTTCTTTCTCTAACTCCTCAACCGTCTGATAATTATCATCAATTACGAATTCTTCGATGTAATTACCCTCTTGTTTTATCAATCGTTGCCAATCTGCATGGTTTAATCGAATATTGATTAAACAATGCCCATTCTCTATATAGCTTTCATCTTCAATACATTCAAGCTCGTAAAACAAGGCTCTTAATTTCCCTTGTGATGGCGGAATTGAGAGTTGTAATGAACGAATCTTTCCAGATAAACGACTGGTTAAAGCTTCAAATAATAAATCTACACCAAGATCTTTTTGAGCTGATAACCATACTCGAATTGGATTACCAAGGTCATCATAGTCAATTCTTGGCTCACCTTCTTCAAGGGCATCAATTTTATTCATGACCATTAAATACGGCACTTCATCGGCATCAATTTCACTTAACACATGATCAACAGCTTCGACGTTTGCAAGGTAGTTTTCATCAGAGCAATCGACAACATGTAATAATAATGTTGCTTCACGTGTTTCTTGTAAGGTTGCTTTAAATGCAGCAACCAAATCATGTGGTAAATGACGAATAAAACCAACTGTATCCGCTAAAATACAAGTACCAACATCATCTACTGAAATTTTACGTAATGTTGGGTCTAGCGTCGCAAATAACTGATCGGCTGCATATACTTTTGCTTCTGTTATTTGGTTAAATAACGTTGATTTACCAGCATTAGTATACCCTACCAAAGAGACTGTTGGCACTTCATTACGTAAGCGAGAACGACGACCCTGCTCACGTTGTTTAGATACTTTCGCTAATCTTGATTTAATTGTTGTGATTCGAGCACTGAGTAAACGTCTATCGGTTTCCAGCTGAGTTTCACCTGGACCACGCATACCAACACCACCTTTTTGTTTATCAAGGTGACTCCATCCTCTTACTAAGCGACTAGACATATAATGTAGCTGCGCCAATTCAACTTGTAGTTTACCTTCGTAAGTCCTAGCACGTTGTGCGAATATATCTAAAATAAGCGCCGTTCTATCTAATACTAAACACTCGCAAATCTCTTCCATATTGCGAAGTTGAGCAGGACTTAAAGCATGATTAAAAATAACAATATCCGCTTCCATTGTACGGACAGTTTCAGCAATTTCTTGTGCTTTACCTGTGCCAACAAAAAAACGAGCATGTGGGGTTTTACGAGGGCCTGTTACAGTAGCAACAGAATTAACACCCGCAGAACTTACTAATAGTTTTAATTCATCAAGATCTTCTTTATTGTTTTCATCTGTAAAAGAAATATGGACTAAAACAGCCTGTTCTCCGGCTTCATAACGTTCAAACAATTAACTCTCCAATATAAAATAAGGATATTCAGTGACAACAAGTCACTCATAATCTGACATCCTAACACAGCTAAAAATGATTATATAAAAAATTGGCTTGCGCGCGACAAGCCAAGGTCTGAAATTGCCGTTATAAGCTAGTCTTGATGAGGTTCTGTTGGAACAGCTCGACTTGGTACAACGGTTGAAATCGCATGTTTATATACCATTTGGCTGACTGTGTTTTTTAATAAAATAACAAATTGGTCAAAAGACTCAATTTGACCTTGTAATTTAATTCCATTCACCAAATAGATTGCGACTGGAATATGCTCTTTGCGTAATGTGTTTAGAAAAGGGTCTTGTAGTGATTGTCCTTTAGCCATAAGTCATCCTTATTATTATTTTTATTGTTAACTTAATTTTTAGTATACCTAAGCACCTAATAAAAAAACTAACTGTAAATCAATAATTTTGATCCATACCTCTATTATCTTGTTCTATTTTCTAATAATGATACCCGAGATCATGATTAGGTCCAGCGGTTAAAGCACCGCTTTAATTTTGTCAAAGTTACTTGGATCTGCACTTTCTAACCAAGTCATTGGCTGTTTCCAACCACGTAACCAGGTCATTTGTCTTTTAGCAAGTTGGCGAGTCGCAACTACGCCTCTAAAGCGCATTTCAGGGTAATCTAGCTTGCCTTCGATATATTCCCACATTTGGCGATAGCCAACACAACGCATAGAAGGTAAATCTAAGTGCAAATCACCACGCTCATATAAGGCTCTGACCTCTTGTTCAAAACCAGCTTCTAACATTAAATCAAAACGGCGCTCTATACGTTCATGCAGGACAGCTTTTTCAGTCGGTGCAATGGCAAACTGATGCACATCAAAAGGAATAGGATCGCTTTTAATTGCAGTTAGCTCGGTCATGGTTTTACCGCTAATACGATAAACCTCAATAGCGCGTGCTAGTCGTTGTGGATCATTAACATGTATTCTTTCTGCAGAAACAGGGTCAATGGCACGTAACTCATCGTGTAAGTCCTGCCAACTGGTCTCTTTGACTTGTAACTCTATCGCCGCTCTTATTTCAGGGTCAGCGCTTGGCAGAGGTGATAAACCTTCAATCAATGCTTTGTAATACAACATGGTTCCACCCACCAATAAAGGCGTGTTACCACGAGCAACAATCTGATGCATGAGCGCTAACGCATCATCACGAAAGTCACCAGCAGAATAACTCTCTTTAGGATCTAGAATATTAACTAGAGCATGAGGTGCTAAGGCTAGCTCCTGTGCTGTCGGCTTGGCAGTACCAATATCCATCTCTTTATAAATAAGCGCCGAGTCTACGCTAATAATTTCACAACGGCACTGTTGTGCTAATTTAATCGCGAGATCGGTTTTGCCTGACGCCGTTGGCCCCATTAAAAATATTGCTTTAGGCAGTGTCTTACTGACTGGGTCTTTCATATTATTCTGTCTCTTTAATTAACAAAGATAAATCGGGCTGCTTAAAGCAAGCTTGTAAAGATTGTGTAGGAAGCTTGATTAATGAATTGATCAAGGCTAATACCTCAGTTACCGATAATACTTTGCCATCGTTATTTAAAATAAATAACTGACCTAATTGTTCACATACCAGCTTAACAAAGGAGGCTTCTTCAAAAAGCTCAACACTTCCTAAGTACTCAAATAATGAGGGTAAGATACTGGCAATAGGTGCATGTCGATAGGCAGCAGGGACTTGGCTAACAATAATAAATTTCGATTTAAATTTATAAACAAAACCTAAGCGCGTTAATAACATTTCAGCATCTTTAGCAACCGCTAAAAGTGATTCATCGACTTCAAAGCGCACCGGTAATAATAAAGGTTGAGAGATAACTTCACCATCTTCCCAAGCTGAAAATAACTGTGCGGATAATTGCTGTTTATTAGCCTCGGTCACCGATAAAAGCAGTAATCCATTATCTGAAAGTGCTGTCAAAGGCGTGGCTAAGGGCTGTATTAAGACAATCTTATTTTTAATTAAACTTAATACGTTAGCGGGCGCCTGCTGATTCGCTTCTTTTGCAGGTAAGTGTGGCGTAGCTGTTACATTGTGTTGGTAAGCTTCTGCGACAAAATCACAATATGCCGCTACTTTTCCATGGTCTAATGCAGGTTTTTGAAAGGGTTTTGAAGCCTCTCTTGAATAACCACCAGTGGAAGGAGCACTTGTTGCAGGTGCAGTACTCGCCTGCTCATAATCATGATGGCTCGGCGTAGGCGGCTGATAAGTATGCTCTTCCGCAGGCGCTTGTGGTGTTGACTCAGTCACTAGCGAGCTATCATTTAATGTTGTATTTAAGGTACTACTAATAAAGTCATGAACCCAACGTGCTTGATGAAATCTCACTTCATGCTTTGCTGGATGTACATTAACGTCCACTTCTTTAGGATCACATTCAATATAAATAATGTAACCAGGGAAAGTCCCTTGAGGTAGATAATAAGCAAAAACCTGCTTAATTGCATGGTTGACTAGTTTATCGCGGATCATACGTCCATTAATGTAACAATATTGTACATCTGCCAAAGGGCGAGGAGATAAACGGTCTGACACCCAACCTGAAATTTTTAATGCTTGGTCTTGATGTTCAAAAAACACGGCATTTTGAATAAATTGCTCACTACAAATAGCAGCAATTCTCTTTTCCTGTTGCTGCTGTGTTGGCGCCGCTCTATATTGCCTAACTATCTTGTTATTGTGTTTTAAACTAATCGCAATATCAAAACGACTTAGTGCAATTCGCTTAATTAGCTCATCAATATGTTGGAATTCTGTTTTTTCAGTTTTTAAGAAACGGCGGCGAGCTGGCGTGTTAAAAAACAAGTCTAGCACTTCCACTGTAGTGCCTTGAGGGTGAGCTGCAGGTTGAATATGCACTTGCATATCACGACCTTCTGCAATTGCTTGCCAAGCTTCATCTTGATCAGCAGGTTTAGAAGTGAAAGTTAAACGAGCCACTGAACTGACACTGGCTAAAGCTTCACCACGAAATCCTAAACTAACAATCGCTTCTAGATCATCCAGGTGACTAATTTTACTGGTGGCATGACGACTCAATGCCAGTGTTAATTGCTCTTTATTAACACCACTGCCATTATCCTTAATACGGATACACTTAGCACCACCCTGCTCAATCTCAATATCAATTCTTGTTGCACCGGCATCTAAGCTATTTTCAACTAACTCTTTAACAACCGAAGCAGGTCTCTCAACCACTTCGCCTGCTGCAATTTGGTTAGCTAAACGTGCGGGTAAAATTTGTATCGACATATATCACTCTAACTAACTGGTATTGTTAACACTTGCCCTACTGAAAGGGTACTGCTTTTTAAATTATTTTCAGACATGATAGCCCGACTAGTGGTGCCATATTGTTGGGCAATAACAGATAAAGACTCACCACTTCGTACTTTATGTTCAGTGGACTTATTTGTTGGTATTTTTAATTTTTGTCCAACGCTAAGTGTACTCGATCGCAGCTGATTAAAAGACTTCAAGTCACTTGTTGATAGCCCATATTTTGAAGCAATAACCGATAACGACTCACCACTTTTTACAGTATGAGAAGAAGGCTTTATAACAGGCTTATAACTTGCACTTGGTATTTTTAAGGTTTGCCCAACAAACAAAGTTGAAGAGGAAAGCTTGTTATATGCCATTAGCTGTTTTGAGCTTCTATTAAATCGCTCAGCTACTTCTGATAGTGAATCACCACTAACCACTTTATAAGAAGTAGGTTGTGTTTTCTTGGTGACGGTTGCCGCAGAAGCCGTGCCAGGGATCTTGATTTTTTGCCCTACTTTAATCGAACTACTTGTTAAACCGTTATAGCGTTTTAACACCGAGGTCGTTGTATCGTATTTAGCAGCGATCACTGATAATGATTCACCACTTGTTACTTTATGAGTAATCTCTTTTTGCTTAGCCGCTTTTGCCGTACTGCTTTTAATAACGCTATCCGCCCCCGGTATTTTCAGCTTCTGGCCGACTCTAATAGAGGTTGAACTTAAACCGTTATAAGCAGTAATTTCAGCCATACTCTTATTATATTTTGCAGCAATCAAAGACAAGGACTCACCTTTTGTAACTTGATGAGTAATTTCTTTTTGTACCACTTTCTTAGGTGTTATAACTGGCTTCTTCTTAGGTACTGTTATCACCTGCTCAACATCAGGGATCTTAATGATTTGACCAATGTTTACCTGGGTTTTGGAAAGATTATTATAAGCGACTAACTCAGATGTCGTTTTATTATACTTTTTCGCAATCAGCGATAAAAATTCACCTTTGCTGACTTTATGCGAAACTTCTTTGCGTATTACTTTCTTCTCTAATACAGGTTTAGATTTCTTTGGTGAGTCAACAATACTTTCAACACCAGGGATCTTAAGCACCTGCCCAATATTAAGCTGAGTCTTAGAAAGATGATTATAAGCCACTAACTCTTCCGTGCTTTTATTATACTTACCTGCAATAAGTGATAAAAACTCACCTTTTTCAACTTTATGTGTGACTTCTTTTTGCACAACTTTTGCTGCTGCAACACCCGGTATTTTAAGTACTTGCCCAACATTAACCTGTGTTCTTGATAAGTTATTGTAAGCCATTAACTCAGAACTACTTAAGTTGTATTTTCTAGCAATAATAGACAGTGAGTCTCCACTGACCACTTTATAAGAAGAGGCTTTTCTAGGAGCACTAGAGGTTGCTTGACTGGTATTCGTTGCGTTACTCAAACGATAATTAGCTGGGATATTGAGTACTTGGCCTATTTGCAAAGAGTTCGAGCTTAAGTTATTCATACTTTTCAGCTTTTGAATACTGACTCCATAACGCTGCGCCAAAATAGACAGTGACTCACCATTGCGCACAGTATGTTTAGTGGCACGTTTAGTTTGTGCAAATAAGGTACCTTGCGGTGGTTTTGCGCTGAAGTGGTTATAAATTCCTTTATAAACGGCATTGGCAATTTTTGTCTGAAATTCAGCTTGGTTTAATAAACGCTCTTCCGTATGGTTAGTAATAAAGCCCGCTTCAACTAAAATTGAAGGAATATCGGGTGACTTTAATACCGCTAAACTAGCATGCACAGGTTCTTTTTTATGCATTGTTGTCACTTTTGAAAGCTCATTGGTAACCAGTGAACCAATATTATAACCTACCCCCATGGTGTTACCCATCGACATATCTAATAGCATTTTATTCAAAAATGGCACGCTGTCTGAGCCTTCAATAATATTACCTGCGCCACCTAATAATTCAGACTGCGCTTCGTTTTTCTCCATCCATCGACCCAACTCAGTGGTTGCACGACGATTCGATAACACCCACACAGAGGCCCCTTTTGGTCGGCTTGATGTAAAGCCATCAGCATGAATAGAAACTAAAAAGTCTGCTTGTCCTTTTCGTGCAATTTCAGAACGTCTATTTAAATTAACGAAATAGTCTCCGGTACGAATTAAAAATGCGTGCATACCTTTTTGACTATCGATTTTATTTTTTAAACGTTTGGCTATTTGTAACGTTACTTTTTTTTCATAACTATACTTACCCAATGCACCCGGATCATCTCCACCATGGCCAGCATCAACTGCGACAATAATGTCGCGTCCATTTACCGGCGCTGCTGCGATTGTTTTTGGAATTGCTTTATTTTTAAGTGGTAAGTCAATAACTAATCTATGACCGTAGGGTTTAGCCGGAGGTAAGCTAAAAATACGAGCGGTACTTTTTTGTTTTAAATCGATAACGACGCGGAAGGTATTCGCTTTTGAGGTTTTGCTTTCGCGAATATTACTAATCACTTTGCCCTTGCTGGAAAACTTATCTAAATTAGATTTGTCTACCGTGCCACTGAAGTCAATAACAAGGCGATCGGGCTTGGTTAAGTAATGAGTTTCATATTTTGGTTTTTGGCTAAGATCAAATACAACACGTGTTTTATCTGGGGAAGGCCATGTACGTATACTTTCTAATTCATTCTTTTGAGCTGCATAAACACTAAAACTGATGCTCTGCGCTAATATTAAAAAGCAAACAAAGCGTGTTGCTAAAAAGCGTATTGAGTTTATTAATGACACAAACCTTCCTCGAACCTTCATAAATTATTTAAAACACTTAAACCATTACTTGTATTAGCTTGTAATGTAATTTCACGCTGTTCACCAACATAAGCAATTGTTAAATCAATATCAGCTGGCGGTAAAAAGCCGATGCCACGTTCAGGCCACTCCACTAAACTATGGCTTGTTTCACCGAAATAATCACGAATCCCCATAAATTCTAGCTCTTCAGGATCCGATAAACGGTATAAATCAAAGTGGTAGATTTGCCAATCAGCTAACTCATAAGGTTCAACAAGCGTATAAGTTGGACTTTTAACATTGCCTTTATGGCCCAATCCTTGAACGAAACCGCGCGTTAACGTGGTTTTCCCTGCACCCAGCTCACCATGTAAATAGATACACGTAGCCTGTTGGCAGGCTTGGCTCAACCGCTGCCCAAACGCTACCGTTTGCTGCGCATCTTCAAGTTTTTCTATTAATATATTCGACATTAAAAATTATTGTTCCTATCGTGCAGGTATTATTAGCAGATCAAGTCTGCATAAAATGACCATCTTAAGAAATAAATAAGAATAAGCAATTGTTTTCATAATAGCAGAAAGCATATCCCGCATACTAGCTATAGCGAAATGATAAGCAAATATAACTCAACTTCAACACAGAGCCTAAACAATGCCGCTTATCTCTCACAGATTAATCTGACTATGATAAACTTCACGCTATGAATAAATCCTTTATTCGATTTTAAACTGAAAAGAACACATGACTAAAAAAAAGCCACTAGAAAATACACCACAACAGACCTGTTGTAAGCATATACCTGACACACAGACAGACTTAAACGCGTTGGCTAACAACATTAAAATCTGGGGTAAAGAGTTTGGCTTTCAACACGTTGGGATCAGTGATATCAACCTAAGTGACCACGAAGCTAATTTACAAAAGTGGCTAGATAATAACTACCATGGTGAAATGGATTATATGGAACGTCATGGCATGAAACGTGCTCGTCCTGATGAGTTATTGCCTGGTACTCTGCGTGTGATTTCTGTTCGTATGGATTATTTACCAGAAGACGCACAGTTTGCGAGCAATCTAGAAAATAAAAACGCTGCATATATCAGCCGCTACGCTTTAGGAAGAGATTACCATAAAGTGCTGCGTAAAAAGCTCAAGCAGCTGGGTGATAAAATTAAAGCAGAAATTGGTGAATTAGGATTCCGCCCATTTGTTGATAGTGCGCCTATTTTAGAGCGCCCTTTAGCTGAGAAGGCAGGTTTAGGCTGGGTTGGTAAACACTCACTTTTATTGGATAAATCAGCAGGCTCTTGGTTTTTTATTGGTGAATTATTAGTTGATTTACCACTACCAGTGGATACTGCCCAAGAGAATCAATGCGGAAGTTGTGTCGCTTGTATCAAAATATGTCCAACACAAGCTATTGTTGCTCCTTATGTGGTGGATGGTAGACGTTGTATCTCTTACTTAACAATTGAATTACAAGGCGCCATTCCCGTTGAATTTCGAAAAGCGATTGGTAATCGCATTTACGGCTGTGATGATTGCCAATTAATCTGTCCTTGGAATCGTTTTGCAGAAACAACTCAAGAAACAGATTATCAAGCAAGAGATTTTTTACACAATCAGCCGTTAACAACCTTGTTTGCATGGTCTGAAGAGACTTTTTTAAAAAACACAGAAGGCTCGCCAATTAGACGTATCGGTCACCAACGTTGGTTAAGAAATATTGCCATTGCACTAGGCAATGCGCCTGCCAGCATCGAAGTGATCACTACCTTACAAGATGCATTAAACAATAGTGAAGATGCGTTAGTGAACGAACATATACGTTGGGCACTGGATCAACAGCAACAAAATTTACCAATCAATATTGATAGATTAAATAAACGATTAATTAATGCTGTCAAAAAAGGATTACCGAGGGATGCATGATGAGAAAAAGCCAATGTTGCTTCTTCTCATCACAAAATAACAGTTTGATTAGCTATTAACGCTTTCTAATTGATCTAAAGGCCAGCGCGGTTTTGCTTTAATTTCTAAACCTTGGGTGTGCCCAGCTTTCAGTCTTTGCATACCAGCATAAGCGATCATCGCACCGTTATCGGTACAAAATTCACTACGAGGATAAAAAACTTCACCGCCTAGTTTTTTCATGGTTGTTGCTAATTGCGATCTTAACTCGGTATTCGCACTCACTCCGCCAGCCACAACAAGACGCTTTAATCCAGTTTGTTTTAAAGCACGCTTACATTTAATGGCAATCGTATCAATGACTGCTTCTTGAAATGCATAAGCAATATCTGCTTGTGTTTGTGCATCTTTACCTTCACGCGCTATCGTCACCGACGCAGAGGTTTTTAATCCACTAAAGCTAAAATCCAAACCTGGTCTATCTGTCATTGGACGTGGAAATTTAAAGCGCCCAGCAACACCTTGTTCAGCCATCTTCGCTAAACGTGGACCACCTGGGTAATCTAAGCCTAATAATTTTGCTGTTTTATCAAATGCTTCACCTGCAGCATCATCAATACTTTCACCTAATAGTGTGTACTCACCTATCGCATCCACTTGCACCAATAAGGTATGTCCGCCAGAAACAAGTAATGCAATAAATGGAAAGTCTGGTTGAGACTCTTCCAACATAGGTGCTAGCAGATGCCCTTCCATATGATGAACAGCAATGGCTGGTTTATCCCAAGCAAAAGCTATGCTGCGACCAACACAGGCACCAACTAATAAGGCCCCTACTAATCCAGGCCCCGCTGTAAATGCAATCGCGTCAATATCATCTTTGGTGCAATTTGCTTCTTTAAGCGCTTCTTTAATCAATGGAATTGTTTTACGAACATGATCACGAGAGGCTAATTCAGGTACCACACCGCCATAATCCGCATGTAATTTAACCTGACTATAGAGCTGATGAGATAATAAACCTTGTTGCTCATCATAGATGGCAACTCCCGTTTCATCACATGAAGTTTCAATGCCCAAAATTCGCATAATAAACAACCTTAATAACTGTAATCGCTCATTAAAAATGCATTTCAACGAACGTCATTAACCAAAAATAAATGCATTCTAACGGAAAAGTACAACAAAGGTTGATCTTTTTCTTGTCCTAAGCAACTCAGCGACGCTTTACTTAAGGGGAATTGATAATTTATAAACAAAGGTATGACAAAATAGTCGTTACTTTTTATTTCTTGACTTTTGAAGCATCACCCGCAGCATCCGCCTAACTTGGCGGGAAATTTACAATAATTGTCATTAATGTATAATTTAGCCCTAAAGGCACTATCATTTCGATTTTATAATTAATCGCTTTGTGCAAAGACTTAATCAACGGTTTTACACCTCGAAATATGATCGGGATTTTATGCCAAGATCTAAAGATCATTTGGATCTTTAGATAATTTTAATGAAAATTAGTGCGGAATTTCTTTACATTGTCCCCCAAATAGGATTAGAATCTCGCACCATTTTAAATGAACTGGTCAATTTACGACCGTAACCATAAAGGTAATAGGCATATGCCAGTAATTAAACTTCGTGAAAACGAACCATTTGACGTAGCACTACGTCGTTTTAAACGTTCTTGTGAAAAAGCAGGTATCTTAGCAGAAACTCGTAAACGTGAATTCTTCGAGAAACCAACTACAGTTCGCAAACGTGCTAAAGCTGCAGCAGTTAAACGTCACCTGAAAAAACTTTCTCGTGATAACGCTCGTCGCGTTCGTCTATACTAGAATAGATAAAGGTTCATCATGTCTATAAAAACAAGATTAAAAGAAGAACAAAAACTTGCAATGCGTGCGAAAGATAAAGTCCGTTTAGGCACTATCCGCTCATTGCTTGCTGCTGTTAAACAAATTGAAATTGACGATAAAGTTGAACTGGATGATACGGCTGTCACAGCTGTTGTCGTTAAATCAGTTAAACAACGTAAAGATTCAATTGCGCAGTTTGAAAAAGCTGACCGTTCTGATCTTGCTGATATAGAAAAAGCTGAACTTGTTATTTTAGAAGAGTTCTTACCTCAAGCGTTAACTTCTGAAGAAGTTGAAGCTCATATTAAGCAAGCTATTGCATCTGTTGGTGCACAAGGCATGCAAGATATGGGTAAAGTAATGGGGTTACTCCAAAAAGACATTCAAGGAAAAGCAGATATGGCTGTAGTAAGTGGGCTTGTAAGAGCAAACTTGCAATAAACTATATTCATTTTCTTTGATTAAAAAGCCCCATGCTTAATATTAAGTATGGGGCTTTTTTGTATGCAGCATGTTAAACCCATTGCTTTCCAAAACACTTGTTATTGTGTACTAATTATTGTGCACCTCTAATAGTAACGAGTATACTACCCTCTTTTTTAAACAGGACTCAAAAAATGGCTGGCCGTATCCCTAAAAATTTCATTGATGATCTTATTTCACGTACAGATATCGTTGATGTTATTGACAGCCGAGTTAAATTGAAAAAAAAAGGTAAAGATTACCGAGCATGTTGTCCTTTTCATAACGGCAGCAATAACTCGTCTTTTTCTGTTAGTTCGGACAAACAGTTTTATCATTGCTTCACCTGTGGAGTCAGCGGTAATGTCGTTTCATTCATTATGGAGTATGACGGAGTAGAGTTTGTTGATGCCGTTGAAATGCTCGCAGAGCAATTATCCATTGAAGTCCCTCGTGAAGATTCAGGCTCAAACCAACCTGTAACCAGTTATGTTGATAGAAAAGATCTTTATCAATTAATGGCTGATATCACGCGCTTTTATCAACAACAATTACGCACCCATAAAAATAGTGAAAAAGTCATCAACTATTTAAAAAGCCGAGGCTTATCTGGGCAAACTACAAAACATTTTCAAATCGGTTATGCGCCTGATGGTTGGGATGAAGTGCGTAAAAAGTTTGCAATTAATAAACAAACAGAACAACAATTAATTGATGCTGGTATGCTGATTAGCAAAGATAGTGGCGGTAGTTATGACCGTTTCCGCGATCGCTTAATGTTCCCTATTATAGATAGACGAGGAAGAGTGATTGGTTTTGGTGGACGCGTTTTCGATGACACCACGCCAAAGTATCTGAACTCTCCTGAGACCCCTATTTTCCATAAAGGTAAAGAGCTTTACGGTTTATATCAAGCAAAGCAACATGCAAAAGAAATACAAAGGATCTTGGTTGTTGAAGGTTATATGGATGTGGTCGCTTTAGGCCAATATGATATCCATTACGCAGTTGCTTCACTAGGTACAGCAACGACGCCAGACCATATTCAATTGCTGTATCGCCAAACCAGTGAGGTTGTTTGTTGTTTCGATGGTGATAATGCAGGTCGTACCGCGGCTTGGCGAGCACTTGAGAATGCCCTGCCTGCTATTCAAGATGGTAGAACATTACGCTTTATGTTTTTACCTGATGGCGAAGATCCAGATAGTCTAATACAAAAAGAAGGCAAGGTGTTTTTTGAAAAGCTGATCGACCAAGCAATGCCTTTATCTGACTTTTTATTCCAGCAATTATTAACACAAGTTGATATGAGCAGTGCAGATAGCAAATCAAAATTAGCTCAACTGGCCATTCCGTTGTTAACTAAACTCCCTGATTCTGTATTTAGACAAATGATGGAGACACGTTTAATTAGCTTATTAGGTATTGAAAAAGAAGGCTTGCAAAAACTGTTGCCTAGTCCAAAAGTTATAGAGCAAAAAACTAAAACACAAAAAATAACACCGATGCGCTTAGCGATTTCATTGTTATTGCAGCAACCTCAGATGGCTTATCAGCTCGCTGAGATCCCTGAATTTAAAGAAATGCAACTACCAGGGTTAACTCTTTTAAACAGCTTACTTGAAATATGCAGAGACACTCCCCATATATCTACAGGAGCATTATTAGAAAATTGGCGTGGAAAACCTGAAGAGAAACAACTCATCACATTAGCGACTTGGAAAAACCAAGTACAAGAAGACAAATACGAAGAAGTTTTCTTTGATATTTTAGATAATTTCTTAGCTAAGCACCTGAATCAACGTATTGAATTTTTAAAACAAAAATCCAGACAAGGTGAGGTTTTAACTACCCAAGAAACGATACAATTAGCACAACTACTTAAAGAACAAAAACAAAATTAATGGGATTAGCATAAAACGCAATTTTAGAGTATAATTGAGCGCTAATATTTTTTCCTGTTTACACCACATTTTACGATTAATATTTTTGGATGGTACCTATGGCCCAAACACCTCAATCACAGCTTAAAGAGCTGATCATTAAAGGTAAAGAGAATGGCTTCTTAACATTTGCAGAAGTGAATGATCACCTTCCGCAAGATATCGTTGAGTCAGAGCAAATTGAAGATATCATTCAAATGATCAACGATATGGGTATCCGAGTAGTTGAAACTGCTCCTGATGCCGATGACCTTATTCTATCAGGCACTGATAATGATGAGCCAGACGAAGATGCAGTGGAAGCTGCAGCTCAAGTATTAGCAACAGTTGAATCTGAAATTGGTCGTACAACTGACCCAGTTCGTATGTATATGCGAGAAATGGGTACAGTAGAGCTTTTAACACGTGAAGGCGAGATCGTTATCGCTAAACGCATTGAAGAAGGCATCAAAGAAGTACAAAACTCTGTTTCAGAATATCCAGCAACTATCCGTAACTTATTAGATAACTACGACAGTTACGAAGCTGAAGAAATGAAATTGACTGATTTAATCAGTGGCTTCATTGATCCAAATGATGATATGTCACAAGCGGTTAGTGCAACGAATATCGGTTCTGAATTAACAGAAAAAGATTTAGAAGACGATGAAGATGATGATGTTGAAAGTGATGATGAGGACGAAGAAGAAGGCCCTAAAGGTCCTTGTCCTGAAGAAGCTGCTGAAAAATTTGCAGAGTTACGTCGTTTAAATAACATCGTTGAGAAATCAATTGTAGAGAATGGCCGTAAACATGCTACAACATTAGCTGCCATTGCAGAACAAGCAGAATACTTCCAACAGTTTAAATTAATACCAAAGCAGTTCGACCGCATGGTAAAACTGATCCGTGGCAATATGAATGCTGCGCGAGTACAAGAACGCTTAATTTTAAAAATCTGTGTTGAACAATGCAAAATGCCTAAAGCTGAATTCATTAAAATATTCAAAGGCAATGAAACTAACAGCGCATGGTTAGAAACAGTACTTTCTAGCGATCAGCCTTATGTTGCTGGCATTAAAGAAGCAGAAGAAGATCTAGAGCGTTGTATTCGTAAAATGTTAGCAATTGAAGTAGAAAGCACATTAACTATTTCAAACTTGAAAGAAATTTCTCGTGCAATGAGCATCGGTGAAACGAAAGCTCGCCGTGCTAAGAAAGAGATGGTAGAAGCTAACTTACGTCTTGTAATCTCAATCGCTAAAAAATACACAAACCGTGGTTTACAATTCTTAGATTTAATCCAAGAAGGTAATATCGGCCTAATGAAAGCTGTTGATAAATTTGAATACCGTCGTGGTTACAAATTCTCAACTTATGCAACATGGTGGATCCGTCAAGCAATTACTCGTTCAATTGCAGACCAAGCGCGTACTATCCGTATTCCTGTACATATGATTGAAACGATTAACAAACTTAACCGTATCTCTCGTCAAATGTTACAAGAAATGGGTCGTGAGCCACAGCCTGAAGAGCTAGCTGAACGCATGATGATGCCTGAAGATAAAATTCGTAAGGTATTAAAAATTGCTAAAGAGCCAATCTCAATGGAAACACCAATTGGTGATGATGAAGACTCTCACTTAGGTGACTTCATCGAAGATACAACGATTGCACTTCCAGTTGATAGCGCAACAAGTGAAAGCCTTAAAAATGCAACAAATGATGTATTAGAAGGGTTAACAGCTCGTGAAGCGAAAGTACTACGTATGCGTTTTGGTATTGATATGAATACCGACCACACACTAGAAGAAGTGGGTAAGCAATTTGATGTAACACGTGAGCGTATTCGTCAAATCGAAGCTAAAGCATTACGTAAACTACGACACCCAAGCCGTAGTGAACAATTACGCAGCTTCTTAGACGAATAATCTAACAGCTAAGTAATGTGTTCTAAATAATAAGTCCTGCTTCGGTAGGACTTTTTTGTATCTGCCCTTTAAAGTTAATGCCCTGACTTATACCCCCTACCCTCAGAAACTCGCCTTTTTAAATAATGGCACAGTTTAAACAATCAAAAAGAGTCGCTATTATTTCTGTATTCGATCCACTTTGAAATACTATTATCTTTTACATACATTTATATTTTCTAATAATCATAACGGTTATGATGAATTTATAAGCAATCAAACTGAATAAGCTAGACAGGCAAATCACTAACTTATATAATCAGCGCTCAAATTTAGGCCCTTTAGCTCAGTTGGTTAGAGCATACGACTCATAATCGTCAGGTCCCCCGTTCGAGTCGGGGAAGGGCCACCATATTCAGAAAGGTTAGTAGGCGTAGTGCTTACTAACCTTTTTTTATGCCTGCTCATTTTGGGTGTAGTTGTGGGTGTAGTTAGCAAAAAGCTAAACTCTAAAGTATCCACTTTAATATAAGTTTCCCTATTCTAAATTACTAATATGAAGTAAATTTAAAGCACTCACATTAGATAAATTAGAATAAGGCCATTACATGTATATCCTCATTACTTTAATCATGGTTATTTTTATAATTGTGAAAATATCCAAAACGAAAAAAACAAACCATGCTAAACCATTTAATACAACGCAAAATAGCAAGGCACCTTCAGAAAGTACTTTTAATACCTCAAAATTAAATAGTGAAGACTCGCATCATCATATAGGTAATAACTCATCTGAAAATATTGGAAGTGACACGCTTACACTGGCTGCAAAAGCTGGCAATGAAGCCAAACAAGCAATAAAGGATAAAGATTATAATAAAGCTTGGGGGTTATTGAGTGAGCAAAAACAATTATATATGAAGCATTCGCAAGCAATTGGATGTAGTGCTCAGAATGCACTTTCATTAGACTCTAACGTCCATGAGAACTACGCTAATATTTTACGATTAGAAAATAAACATCACGATGCTTTCTTCCATATCCTCTATTGGGTCATAGCCTCATATCATCGCCCAATTCAAAAGCATGAGCAAAAGTTAGTGGCGTATTTCAATAGGTGTAAATTTAAAAACACGACTATAGATGATATTCAAGCTTACGTTAAGAAACATGGCCCTTCGCTCGTCAATGCCCTTGAGATCAAAGAGCAAGTTAAGCAATGGAAAGATAAAGGTTAATTCCTAAACTTTAGAATTGCTTATTTAAGAAGGACTCTACCAGTCGCCAGTACTGCTTTTCTAGTTGGTATATTTCTTCCTTTGCTTTCTCAAATGTATTCCAATGCACACCTTTGGGTTTTGGCCAATATTCCGTATGAGCAAACATATTATTGACATCAGGCCAGTTCATTCCCCATAAAGCTTTTCGCTTATTCCTTATTTTCCTCATCAACCGATCTCTATCTCGCTCTGATTGCGTTGCGTACTTATACCAATCTGTAAAATTAACTGGTCAGTTTCATCCAATCCCTAAAGCACA
>NZ_JBAKAZ010000036.1:0-36313 GCF_038155185.1 Psychromonas aquatilis | reverse complement strand
AAGTCATTTTTTCTGCGTAAAATTTAGATCACTTATTTAATATAATTGGTATAATTTAACCCTAAAGCATTACTCAAACAGTAAGCTGTTATTTGTCTACTTCATCTATTACTCACCATACTCAAATACTTTTTAGCTTTAGTGCAGGATTGCTGCGCTTATTTTAGTTAGATAAATTAATACACTAGGAAAGTGTAAGAATGGTGTCGTTGTTATCATATTGAGTTTTAGCCCAGGTTGTTTTTAATCTTGATTACTCGTTCTTTAATCTTTTCGCTATTCTCTTTCCTCATACCCCTGAATTTTAATTCCTTTGTAAAACTGATTAAAAAAGATGAATATTTAATTCATTGAATTTCTAAGCTAATAAGGTTTATTAACATGACCAATGTATTTCATCGACACTGCCATACAAAATTACCCTGCATTGCATCAGGTGAAGGTGTTTATTTATATGACCAAGCAGGTAAAAAATATTTAGATGGGTGTGGCGGGGCTGCTGTATCTAACTTAGGCCATAATGCTTCCGCGGTTAAAAAAGCCATTATCAATCAAGTTGAGACGTTACCCTTTGCGCATACTGCTTTTTTTACTAATGAAAGTAGCGAAGCACTTGCTACTTTATTAACAGATCTCGCGCCCGATCCGCTTAATCATGTCTATTTTGTTAGTGGCGGTTCAGAAGCTGTTGAGTCTGCTTTGAAAATGGCACGTCAATACTTCGTAGAAATCGGGGAAACGAGCAAAACACAGTTCATTGCTAGACGACAAAGCTACCATGGCAATACATTAGGCGCTTTAGCTGTGGGCGGAAATGAATGGCGTAGAGAAAAGTTTAGACCGTTACTTGCCGATGTTCACCATATATCACCTTGTTATGCTTATCGAGACCAATTAGAGCATGAATCTGAACTTGCTTACTCGCATCGTGTTGCTGACCAATTGGAAGCTAAAATTTTAGAGGTCGGGGCTGATAATATAATGGCATTTGTTGCTGAACCTGTAGTAGGTGCTACGGCCGGAGCATTACCTGCAACAAGAGGATACTTCAAACGCATTCGTGAAATCTGCGATAAATATAATGTGCTATTAATCTTAGATGAGGTGATGTGTGGCATTGGCCGTACGGGTAGTTTCTATGCCTTTGAACAAGAACAAATTGTGCCTGATTTAGTGACAGTTGCAAAAGGATTAGGAGCAGGGTATCAAGCTATTGGTGCGGTTGTTGCGAGTGATAAAATTTATAATGCGATAGCTGATGGGAGTGGCTTCTTTCAGCATGGTCATACTTTTATGGCGCATCCGGTTGCCTGTGCTGCAGCATTAGCGACAGTGAACACCATTATTAATGAAAAGTTATTAGAAACGGTGGTCGTGCAAGGTCAAAAGCTACAAGCAAAATTAAAGGAAGCACTTTCATGGTTACCTTACATTGGGGATATTAGAGGAAAGGGGCTTTTTATTGGTATTGAGCTGGTGGCGGATAAAGTCACCAAAACACCTTTATCAGCAGATTCTCAGGCTAACAAAGTGGTTAAGCAAATTGCCATGAATAATGGGTTAATGTGTTATCCCATGTCGGGAACCATAAACGGTCGTGATGGGCACCATATTCTTTTGGCACCTCCTTTTATTATTACAGATGAACAGTTAGATGAGTTGGTGAGTAAGTTAAAAACATCATTAATTGAAGCCGCTAAAGGTTGGTCTTAAAAATGAACATTGAACAACAAAAATCTGCGATCATCGTTGCGCCTAATGGGGCAAAGAAAACACCTTTAGATCATCCTGCATTACCTATTTCCAACACGCAAATCATAACTGAAGTGAAAGCGTGCCGAGATGCAGGAGCGGCTATGGTGCATTTACATGCAAGAGACAAAAATGGTCTTCATTCATTGGCTATTGATGATAATCAAGCGACCCTATCTGCAGTCAAAGAAGCAGTAGGGGAGTCTATTATCATTCAATTAACAACAGAGGCTGTAGGTCAATATCAACCCGAGCAGCAGATGCTGTTGATTCGCGAAACTAAGCCTGAAGCCGCCTCTTTTGCGCTTAAAGAGTTAATACCTGATGATTCCTATTTGGCCACAGCGGAGCGTTTTTTTCATGAAATTGCTGAAAATGGTCTGATTGCTCAATATATTCTTTACTCACCTGAAGATGTAAAACGCTATTTTTATTTAATTGAGCAGGGCATCTTACCAAGTAAAAATCACCATCTATTATTAGTACTGGGCCGTTACCATCAACAGCTCCAGTCTACACCTTTAGACCTACTGCCTTTTTTAAGTGATCAACTATTGTCAGCTAAACAGCGCTGGGCAACATGCGCTTTTGGTAGGGAGGAACAAAAGTGTTTAATGAATGCAATGTTAATGGGCGGAGATATTCGTGTGGGATTTGAAAATAACCATTATACGCCCACTGGAAAATTTGCTAAAAGTAATGCGCAGCAGGTCGCTGCAATCAAAGGTTTAGCTGACTCATTACATATAAATACTCATAGTGCAGAGAGCTTTAGACAAGCATTAATCAATTAGAATAAGTGCTTTAAAAGCACTTATTCTTCACCTAAACGCCCCATGATCCACTGCTTAAATTCATATATTTTTCTTGATGATAAGCGGTAGCTTGGAATAAACATATAATAGCCGTACTGGGTCTCCATAGAGAGACCTAAAGGATTGATCAGCTCCTCTTGCTGGATTAATTTGTTAACCATAAATTCTGGTAACAAGGCTAAACCTAACCCTCCTTTGGCAGCCTCTAGAGACATATAAAAGTGCTCAAAACCAGTGCTACTATAGTGATTATTTTGAGTTAGACCTTTTTGCTTTTTAAATTTTTCCCATAGCTGAGGGCGAGTAAGGTGAAAGATTAAATTATGTTGTTGAACATCTTCAACAGTGGTTATTGGCTGATGTTTGAGACGCTGTGGGGAAGCGACAAGTAATAACTTCTCTTTACGTAAAAGCGTGGCATTTTCATAATGTTTTGTGATCTGAAGGCAACGGATAGCAATATCACTTTCACCATTGGTTTTTTTGATTAAACCATCGCCGGTTTTAATTCTCACGCGGATGTTCTTATTTAAACAATAAAAGTCTTGGATCTGTGGAATTAACCATAAACTTGCAAAGGAGGGAGTCACATTTAAAGACAGCACTTCTTCAACTTGATCTATCAGCATTAAACTTTCTGTTGTGTATTGAATTATCTCTAATGCTTCAATAATTTTAGGTAAGTACTGTTCGCCTGCTCTGGTTAACTCAATACCATTTAAGCGTCGATTAAATAGCGGCTGTCCTAATTGTTGTTCTAATGCAGAAATATTTTTACTGACCGCACCTTGGCTAACAAATAAACTTTTTGCTGCTTTTGAAAAACTCATGTGGTCTGCCACAGCAACAAAAGTACGCAGGGCTTTTATTGATGGTAAGTGGGTTTCATTAAGCATAGATTGAGTTCTCGGTTTTATCTTTATTATTGAAGCTATGTATTTGTATGATATAGAGTGTTTACATTACGTGTAAATATAAAAATGTTTTGCGCAAATATGTGAAACAGCTAGTAATTATTTGCTACCGTTTATAAATGCACTTCATTTTATCTGTTCATTAACGTTATATTTATTTTAGTAATATGTTGGCAATGAGAAATGTATTGTTTTATACGTTGCACTAAAATGATGCATCAATTTTTTTCTTGCACCATAAATAACCTTAACTGATTGATTATTAAACAATCTACTAATGTGTTGTTTGCTAACTTTTTGATGTATAGTCTAATACAATATCATTTCTTTTCGGCTTGATTCTTGCTTAAATCCTAAGTATAAACTCTAAATTTAAATAAAAAGGAAGTTAAATATGTTTATGAAAAAATTAGCAATGGCTGCTGCTGTTGGTGCAACTTTAATGACGACGGCTGCATTTGCTGAAACTAAGCACGTTGTTATTGGTACTGGTGGACAAACAGGTGTTTATTATCAAGTAGGTGGTGCTATTTGTCGTCTAGTAAATAGAGGTACTGCTGAGCATGAAATTAACTGTACACATAAAACAGGTGGCTCTGTAACTAATATCAATGGTCTGAAATCAGGCGACCTTGATATGGGTGTTGCACAATCAGACTGGCAGTTCCATGCATATAATGGCACGGCTCCAGAGCAATTCCCTGATGGTGCTTTCAAAGAATTACGTGCTGTGTTCTCTGTTTACGCAGAACCGTTCACCGTTGTTGCGCGTAGTGATGCCGATATTAAAAGCTTCAGCGACCTAAAAGGTAAAAAAGTAAACATTGGTAACCCAGGTTCTGGTCAACGTGGCACCATGGAAATCTTAATGGAAAAAATGGGCTGGACAACAAGCGATTTCGCTGTTGCGTCAGAACTTAAATCTTCAGAGCAAGCCGCTGCACTATGTGACGGGAAAGTTGATGCAATCGTATTCGTTGCTGGACACCCAAATGGTTCAATCAAAGAAGCAACAACATCTTGTGATGCTGTTTTAGTACCAGTTGATAATGAAGTTGTACAAAAACTTGCTGCAGATAATGCTTACTATGCGATGACAAGTATCCCAGCGGGCATGTACAAAGGTACAGACACAGATACAACAACATTCGGTGTAGCTGCAACATTTGTTAGCTCAACGAAAACTGACTCTGAAACGGTATACCAAATGGTAAAAGCTGTATTTGAGAACTTTAACCGTTTCAAAAAAATGCACCCTGCATTTGCTAACCTAAAAGAGAGCGATATGATCACTAAAAACTTATCAGCTCCTCTTCATGATGGCGCAGTTCGTTACTACAAAGAAAAAGGGTGGATGTAATTTAACTTAATTTAATTATTATCTAACGTCACGGGAGGAGTTATCCTCCCGTTTTGTTTTAAAGTAAATATACCCAAGCTTCTTCTAGGGAAGTATCTTAGGTATAAAAGCATTCAATAAATCTTATTTATATTATTAATCTATAGAGCGTAATCATAACCGCTACAACAGGGAGTTTCTGATGACAGAAAAAGTACAAATGAATGATGATGATTTACAGGATCTCGTCGCTTCCACCGATACAGGTGGGCGAAATCCAAGTAATCAATCTGTTGTCAAGCTAATGGCCGGCGTTGCACTTACTTGGGCAATATTTCAAATTTGGATTGCTTCGCCATTACCATTTGTATTTGGTTGGGGTGTTTTTTCGAGCGGTGAAGCAAGATCTGTGCATTTAGGTTTTGCTATTTTCTTAGCCTTTTTAGCTTATCCTGCCTTTAAAGCTTCTTCACGAGAGAAGGTGCCGATGGCAGATTGGGGGCTCGCAATTGTTGCTTCTTTTTGTGCCCTGTACCCATTTATCGCAGACTCAATGATTGTCGACAACCTATTAGGAACACGTCTAAGTGATCGTCCAAGTGCACCAAATCCAGTTGATATCGGTGTTGCTATTGTGGGTATGTTAACGCTACTTGAGGCGACACGACGCGCATTGGGTCCACCGCTAATGGTTGTTGCCATTATTTTCCTTGGCTATACCTTTTTAGGGCCATATGCACCTGAGTTAATTGCTTGGAAAGGCTCTACATTTGGTGGTGTCATGGATCACCAGTGGTTATTCTCAGAAGGGGTGTTTGGTATCGCCTTAGGGGTATCTACTGACTTAGTTTTCCTTTTTGTATTATTTGGTGCGTTGCTGGATCGTGCAGGCGCAGGTAACTACTTTATTAAAGTTGCTTTCTCATTGATGGGGCATTTACGAGGTGGTCCAGCAAAAGCGGCTGTAGTCGCATCGGGAATGACTGGTTTAATTTCAGGTTCATCTATCGCTAATGTAGTGACAACAGGTACTTTTACTATTCCTATGATGAAGCGAGTTGGTTTTTCTTCTGAAAAGGCTGGCGCGGTTGAAGTAGCTTCTTCAGTAAATGGCCAAATCATGCCTCCAGTAATGGGAGCTGCTGCATTCTTAATGGTTGAATATGTCAATATTCCTTATTTTGATGTTGTTAAACATGCATTTTTACCAGCCATTATTTCTTATATTGCATTGGTGTATATCGTTCATTTAGAAGCAATGAAGTTAAACATGAAAGGCTTAACACGAGAAGATACTGGCAAAACAGCTAAAGATGTCTTGATTTCGTGGGCAATGACATTGTTACCAATTATTGCACTTGCTGGTGGCGCTTATTACCTTTCTGTTCTGTATGAAATGTTAGCGACGCCTGCTGCTCGAGTGGGTGCTGTATTAGCCGTGATTGCTATTCAATACTTTGTTTTAACCAATTTTAAAGCAAAAGCGGGTAAAGATAAGTTTGCTAAAACAATCTCTACTGGTGCTATTGTTCTAGGTAATACCATTATCGCAGCATTTGGTCTGTTCTTCTTAATGAGTATTATTAAATCGGTTGTTAGTCCTGATTTTGTTTTCTGGGTTGTTGCCGCGCTGGTTGGTGTGGCTTATGTTGTATTAGCGAAAATAAGCTCTAGCTACCCTGATTTAGTGATGGATGATCCTAACTCTCCGGTACTAAGCATTCCTGAAACAGGGCCAACGGTGAAATCTGGATTACATTATTTATTACCTGTTGTGGTGTTAATTTGGTGTTTAATGATCGAACGTAAATCACCAGGTCTTTCTGCCTTTTATGCAACGACATTAATGATTGTGATCCTATTAACGCAACGTCATTTATTTGCTTTCTTCCGTAAGCAATCAACATCAGGATCTTTAAAACAAGGTTTCAACGAGCTGATTGATGGCTTAATTGCTGGTGCTAGAAATATGATCGGTATTGCCATTGCAACGGCTGCTGCTGGTATTATCGTTGGTGCTGTTTCGCAAACAGGTGTGGGCTTAAAACTTGCTGCACTGGTTGAGTTCCTGTCGATGGGTCATATTATGTTGATCTTATTATGGACGGGGATTTTAAGTCTAATTTTAGGAATGGGGTTACCTACAACTGCGAATTATATTGTTGTTTCTTCATTACTTGCGCCGGTTATTGTTAGTTTAGGCCAACAAAATGGATTGATTGTGCCATTAATAGCGGTACATATGTTTGTATTCTATTTTGGGATCATGGCAGATGTAACTCCACCTGTTGGGTTAGCTTCCTTTGCCGCAGCGGCGGTGTCAGGAGGAGATCCGATTAAGACTGGGTTCGTGGCCTTTTTCTATTCATTGCGTACTGCTCTGTTACCTTTCCTATTTATTTTTAACACTGACTTGTTATTAATGGATGTCACCTTTATGGAGGGGATTGCTGTCTTTATTACCGCCACCATGGCGATGTTAATCTTTACGGCAGGGACACAAGGTTACTTCATTACTAAGTCTAAATTATGGGAATCATTTGCTTTATTAGTTATTGCATTTACTTTATTCCGCCCTGGATTCTGGATGGATTATGTTGTTCCTCCTTATGATGAACGTCCTGGAACTGAGCTTGTGAGTGCAATGGGTGACGTTGAGCCTGGCACTGAGTTACGTATTTTAGTTGACGGCCAAAATGATGTGGGTGACCCAGTTACTTTAACCATGTTATTAGTCGTTTCAGAAGGGGAAACCGGTCAAGAACGTATTGAAAACTATGGTTTAGAGTTATTAGAGCAAAGTGATGGCTCTATTATGGTCGATGGTATTGGTTTTGATAGCCCTGCAGAAAAAGTAGGTTTTGATTTTGACCAGATTATTGTTGATGTTGGTGTACCGATAGTACGACCTGCTAAACAATGGTTCTATATACCGGCTTTATTATTACTTGCATTTATTATTACTTTGCAACGTAGACGTCGAGAAGCCGATAATAAAGTGGTTAACGCTAATTCAGGCGATACTATCGCGCCATAATCAATACGTTACTAAATTAAAAAGACCTTAAATATAAATTATGTTTAAGGTCTTTTTTTATAATCATATTCTTTGATTATTATATGAAAGGGAGTTGTAAGCTTATTGTTTACCTCCCTTTTTTCATTAATAAACATATTATCTTTTAGATGGTGTAAGGATTCTGTTTACTATTAACCGAATGCGAGGAATGCATGAGTAAAATTAATAAAAGTGCACCTATATTAGTGACTGGTGCAACTGGCTATGTTGCGGGTGTTTTGATTAAAAAGTTGTTATTAGCAGGTTTTACAGTACACGCAGCAGTACGCGATCCTAATAATAAGCAGAAAACCCAGTACCTTGATCAGATAGCTAAAAACAGTAAGGGGACAGTGAAATATTTTGCGACGGATTTGTTAATCGAAGGTGCTTATGAACAAGCTATGCTTGGTTGTGAATTAATATTTCATACTGCATCACCTTTTCAATTAACGGTGTCTGACCCACAAAAGGAGTTATTGGACCCGGCAATATTAGGTACAAAAAATATATTGCTTCAGGCAAATAAGTCAAAGACAGTGAAAAGGGTTGTATTAACGAGCAGTGTTGCCGCTATTTATGGTGATAATTGTGATTTAAAAAAGGTCGGAAAAAATGGTTTTACAGAGCAACATTGGAATACAACATCATCACTTGAACACCAAGCTTATGCTTACTCCAAAACACTAGCAGAGCAGCAAGCATGGGAAATTAATAAACAACAAAATAAGTGGGACTTAGTTGTCATCAACCCTTCATTAGTGATTGGTCCAGGCATCAACCCCTTTGCTACTTCCGAAAGTTTTACCCTAATCAAAGCGATTGGCGATGGCACCTTAAAAATGGGTGTACCACGCTGGGGGATGGGCGTTGTTGATGTAAGGGAAGTTGCAGAAGCGCATTTTGCTGCTGGATTTACTGATACGGCACAGGGAAGGTATATTGTGAACGCGCATAATACTGATTTGTTTGCTTTATCACAGGCACTAAGCGATCAATTCGCAAAAGCTTATGCAATTCCTAAGTTGCTTTTGCCTAAATGGTTAGTGTGGTTCTTAGGTCCATTTTTCGATAAAAAAATGACCAGGAAAATGATTGCAAAGAATGTTAATTTTCCATGGCTTGCTGATAATACAAAAAGCATTAATGAATTGAATGTAAATTATCGACCACTGCAAGATTCTATGAATGACTTCTTTCAGCAGCTTGTTGATAATAACTATTTCAAGTAATGGAAGCACCCGTTTTGTAAAATTATATTTTTGAATAAATACCCTAAAGAGTGGTGTTCATTAATTGCGTCATTTAAACTGCGCAGCTAACGCTCTTACACCTCTAATTTAAGTGGTACGGCTAGCCTATATCAGGTTAATTAGTCAATAAATTACCAGAGCAAGTGACATAATCTAACCCTCATCAAGAGTCACTCATAAATCTAATAAGCGGCTGTGTTATACGAATAACTACCGTTTTTATCAATGTGGAGATAAATGTGAAACAAATACAACCGATCCTAGGTAAAAGAGGCACGTTGTTTTTTTTAGTGATTATTAGTGCTTTTCCTCCATTAACCATGGACCTTTATTTACCTGCTTTACCGACTATGGTTGAAGTTCTGCAGACTAACCAGGCAATGGTAAATTTAACCTTGAGTGCATACTTTATTACTTATGCCATTGGTTTATTGTTTTGGGGGCCGCTCAGTGAAAAGTTTGGGCGTAAAGCTATTTTATTAACGGGTATCTTTATTTATGTTACAGCTAGTTTATGTTGTGGTTTCTCTAGCTCAGTTGAGCACTTAATTTTATTTCGAGTGTTTCAAGCATTTGGAGGTAGTGCCATTACCGTGGTGGCAACAGCTGTTATCAAAGATCTTTATGATGGTCGTGAGCGAGAGAAAATCATGGCAACTATTATGTCGCTAGTGATTATTGCGCCAATGGTTGCGCCTGTTTTAGGTGCTTTTTTATTAAAAGTCGCTTCTTGGCATATGATGTTTTTTACTCTGGCTATTTTTGGCATGTTTTCGGCTCTGTTTGCTTTATGTTATAGCGAGACATTGCCAAGCCGTTATACCGGTTCAATATTACGCTCTTGGGGGCGTTTAGGAGTGGTATTAAAACATCGTAAATTTGTTTTCTTACTCGCAATTTTTTGTATTGTACCAATGGCACTAATGGCATTTTTAGCGGCAGGATCTTACATTTATATCAATCACTTTAATCTTACTGAACAAGAGTTTAGTTATGCTTTTGCTTTCAATGCCTTTTTCGCTTCATTTGGCCCTGTGATTTATATTAAATTATCAAAAGTGATCAGTGTACAAAGAGTAATCACCATGTGTTTTTTGATTTTGTTAATAGTTGGGTTTATTACGTTTACCTATGGAATGAGCTCTCCTTGGTTATTTGCTGGGTTAGCAGCCCCTGCAACGTTAGCCGTGATAATGATGAGAATACCTGGAACCAACCTAATGTTAGATCAGCATGATACCGATACAGGCTCGGTAGTAGCGATCATACAGTTTTCGAGCATGGTATTTGGTGCATTAGGAATGACGATTGTTTCTTTATACCCTGAAGCCTTGATTGAAAGTTTAGGTGTGATTCAATTCTCTATTGGTTTATTAGGCGGTATTGGTTGGTTGTTGATTAAAAAACGTGATTTTGTTGCTGACAAGCTTGTTAAAATATAAGGCATAGTATTAATTGATATTAATGCAGTGCATGCAATTACAAGGTTAGTTGTTGTCACTTATTATTACAACTGACCGTTGCTTTATAAGTTTGCTGTTATAGGGCGAGCTAATTAACTCGGTTAAATTAATAACATATTATTGGTTGTAAAATTGCAAATAATAGAAAATGAATTCATCGACTCAATTTGCTATAATCCTGCCAAATTTATAATTCACTCATTCTAAAGAACATTATAATGCGCACATTGCTGTGTATATAAAGAGAAAACTAAATATGGCAGACGCTAAATTTCTAGAGGCAGTCAACTCTAGACGTACATTCGCAATCATCTCTCACCCTGATGCGGGTAAAACAACCATTACTGAGAAAGTATTATTATTCGGAAACGCGTTACAAAAAGCGGGTACCGTAAAAGGTAAAAAATCTGGGCAACATGCTAAGTCTGACTGGATGGAAATGGAAAAAGATCGTGGTATTTCTATCACCACCTCAGTAATGCAATTCCCGTATAACGATGGTCTAGTAAACTTACTGGATACACCGGGGCATGAAGATTTCTCGGAAGATACTTACCGTACGTTAACTGCAGTTGACTCTTGTTTGATGGTAATTGATGCCGCAAAAGGTGTTGAGCAACGTACAATCAAACTCATGGAAGTAACACGTTTACGCGATACGCCTATCATTACCTTTATGAATAAATGTGACCGTGATACGCGTGATCCTATTGAGTTGATGGATGAAGTTGAAGAAGTCCTTAATATCGCCTGTGCACCTATTACTTGGCCAATCGGCATGGGTAAAGAGTTTAAAGGTGTTTATCATATTTTACGTGATGAAGTGATCTTATATGAATCAGGTCAAGGACACACGATTCAAGAAGTGCGCATTATTAAAGGGTTAGATAATCCTGAATTAGATAAAGTATTACCAAATCATGCTGACGATCTACGTGATGAGATGGAGTTAGTCGTTGGTGCTTCTAATGAATTTGATCAAGAAATGTTTTTAGCAGGTGAATTAACCCCCGTTTATTTTGGTACGGCATTAGGTAACTTTGGTGTTGACCATGTACTCGATGGCTTAGTGGAGTGGGCACCAAAACCATTACCAAGAGCAACAGTACAGCGTGTTGTTGAACCAACAGAAGAAGTTTTCTCTGGTTTCGTATTTAAAATTCAAGCTAATATGGATCCAAAACACCGTGACCGTATTGCTTTCATGCGTATCTGTTCAGGTAAATATGAGAAAGGCATGAAGATGCACCATGTACGCACCGGTAAAATGGTTAGTATTTCTGATGCGGTAACCTTCATGGCGGGTGATAGAAGGGCTTCTGATGAGTCATACTCAGGTGATATTATTGGTTTGCATAACCATGGTACGATTCAGATTGGTGATACCTTTACTGTAGGTGAAGATCTGAAATTTACCGGTATTCCGAACTTTGCACCTGAAATGTTCCGTCGTATTCGTTTAAAAGATCCATTAAAACAAAAGCAGCTACTGAAAGGTTTGATGCAGTTATCTGAAGAAGGTGCTGTGCAAGTGTTCCGTCCATTGCGTAGTAATGATTTGATCGTTGGTGCTGTTGGTGTACTACAGTTTGAGGTGGTTGTTCAACGTTTAAAATCTGAATATAAAGTAGATGCAATCTATGAAGGTATCAGCGTTGCAACGGCGCTTTGGGTTGATTGTGAAGATCCAATTAAAATGGCTGAGTTTGAGAAAAAAGCACACGATAACCTTGCATTAGATGGTAGTAACAACTTAACGTATGTTGCACCTACCATGGTTAATCTTAACCTGGCAATGGAACGTTATCCTGACGTGAAATTCCGTAAAACACGTGAACATTAATAGTTAATATTATACTTTAAGTGTTTATCATTAAGCGTCTTCGGACGCTTTTTTTATAGGTTACTGAAAGGGCGTAATAATATGTTTATAGATAGTCACTGCCACTTAAACTTTGATTGCTTTGGTGATGATAGAGAGGCATTAAACTCAGCATTACAGAACGCTAACATCAATAAGCTTATTATTCCTGGTACCGATGCTAAGCGTTGGCCTGAAGTGGCTGCATTGGCGGCACAAAATGTCGGTTTTTATTATGCTTTAGGGATTCACCCTCATTTTCTTGACACCTTTGAGGAAGCACAATTAAGTGATTTACAGTCTTTGTTAACTGAAGCATTGGCTGCTGATAATAATAAATGTGTCGCTTTGGGTGAAATTGGTTTAGATAAATTAATTACAACAGAATTAGCTGAACAAGAGGCTGTGTTCTTAAAGCAGCTCGCGATAGCTGAATCATTAAAGTTGCCAGTTATTTTACATGTTGTAAAAACACAGGCTCGTGTTCTGGCGCTATTAAAACAAGCGAAGTTCTCTCATGGAGGGGTGTATCATGCTTTCTCAGGGAGTGTTGAGGTGGCTAATGAGTTTATTAAATTGGGCTTTAAATTAGGTCTTGGTGGGGTGATCACTTACCCTAAATCACATAAGACACGTTTAACGGTAAGCCAATTACCATTAAGTTGTTTTGTCTTAGAAACAGATGCGCCAGATATGCCTATTTATCAACAATCAGAAGCATATAACTCGCCGCTTAACTTGCCGATTATTTTTCAATCTTTGTGCGAACTGAGAAAAGAATCTGTACAACATGTGTCAGCGCAAATTTATGACAATACCAATCTTATTTTTCCTTTAATCAATGACTAATCTATAAAATTCACGTAAAATAACCGCTTTCAAAATATAGTCAATGAAACAATGTTTCCATAATAAGGTGATAGTCAATGAGTCAATACCCAATGACAGCAAAAGGCGCTGATATTTTACGTGAAGAATTAGAGCAATTAAAAACAGTAAAACGCCCTGAAATTGTTCTTGCTATTGCAGAAGCTCGAGAGCATGGTGATTTAAAAGAAAATGCTGAATACCATGCCGCTCGTGAACAACAAGGATTTTGTGAAGGGCGCATTCAAGATATTGAAGCTAAATTGTCTAATGCACAAATTATCGATGTTAGTAAAATAACCAACAATGGTAAAGTTATCTTTGGTTCAACTGTTACTATTGTTAATGCTGAAACAGATGAAGAAGTAACTTACCAAATAGTAGGTGATGATGAGTCAGATATTAAAAAGAACTTAATCTCGATTAATTCACCTATTGCACGTGGTTTAATTGGTAAGAAGTTAGATGATGAAATATCAATTACAACACCGGGTGGTGTGATTGACTATGATATTATCAAGGTTGAATACAAAGCATAGTGTTAAATATCTATGTTCAGTATTATGCATAATGCAAATAATAAAAAGCCCAGTTAAACTGGGCTTTTTATTAGGATTTTTAAATTAAAACGTTAATTATTTACGTGGTAATTCAATTTTTTTAGCTTCACTTGGACGATATAAAGCAACAATATGCCCGATTTTAGCAATCGCTAACGAATCTGTTTCGCGTACTATCGCATCGATAATAAGCTGTTTTGTTTCACGATCATCTGTAGCTACTTTTACTTTGATTAACTCATGGAAGCTAAGCGCATTTTCTATTTCAGCTAAGACACCTTCAGTTAAGCCATTTTGTCCCAGTAAGACAACTGGTTTTAAAGGATGGGCTAAGCCTTTTAAAAATTGTTTCTGTTTTTTTGATAAATTCATGCAAATTTCTTTTCATTAAGGGTTGAAAACACGACATTCTACCCTTAAATATTAACCTTTACTATTTAGATTATTATTTATCCGAATATTCTTTCATTAAGGAAGTCATTGTGGCCAAATCAGACAGTACAAATCGTCTTAAAAAAAGTGCATCAGGTAGCTCTAAAAGATGGATGCACGAACATGTCAATGATAAATACGTTAAAGAAGCGAATAAACAAGGTTTACGCTCACGTGCTGTTTTTAAATTAGATGAAATCAACGGGAAAGATAAACTGATACGTTCAGGTATGACCGTTGTTGATTTAGGTGCTGCACCTGGTAGTTGGTCTCAGTGGGCTGTTGATAAAGTGGGATTGCAAGGTAAAGTGATTGCCTGTGATATTTTACCGATGGATTCGATTGCTGGTGTTGACTTTCTGCAAGGAGATTTCCGAGAAGAAGCCGTATTAAATGCTTTGTTAACACGTATTGGTGATAATAAAGTCGATGTGGTGTTATCTGATATGGCACCTAATATGAGTGGAAATACAGGAATTGATCAACCTAAGTCTATGTATTTAGTTGAGTTAGCGCTAGATATGTGCCGCGATGTATTAGTCAAAGATGGCAGCTTTATTGTTAAAGTCTTTATGGGCGCGGAATATGAATCATACCTTGCTGAAGTACGAAAATTATTCAAATCAGTTAAAACCAGAAAACCTGATTCTTCAAGAGCGAGATCTCGAGAGGTTTATTTAGTGGCGACGGGTTTTAAACTGTAGTAGTCTTCTTTATCAATAACTTTCTTTTCATTATTAACATGAGGTTTACATCTTGAACGATATGGCAAAAAACCTGATATTGTGGTTAGTCATCGCAGTAGTATTGATGTCTTTATTCCAAGGCTTTGGATCAGACGACACTCAAAAGTCACAAATAGACTACACAAGCTTCAATAAAGAAGTAAGCCAAGGACTTATTCAACAAGTTCAAATCAATGGCCAAGAGATTAAAGGCTTGAAAAGTAACCAAACACCATTTGTTACTTATATTCCAGCTCCAGATCTAGACTTAGTAAATTACCTAATCAAAAATGACGTAAAAGTTGAAGGTACTGCACCAGAAGAGCAAAGCTTTTTAGCTTCTATTTTTGTTTCGTGGTTCCCAATGTTATTACTTATTGGTGTTTGGATTTTCTTTATGCGCAACATGCAAGGTGGCGGTAAAGGTGGTGCAATGTCATTTGGTAAAAGCAAAGCTAAATTGATGAGCGAAGACCAAATAAAAACAACGTTCGCAGATGTTGCTGGTTGTGATGAAGCGAAAGAAGATGTTGTTGAGCTAGTTGATTACCTAAAAGATTCAAGTAAATTCCAAAAATTAGGTGGACGAATTCCTACAGGTATTCTTTTAGTGGGTCCTCCTGGTACAGGTAAAACATTACTGGCAAAAGCGATTGCAGGTGAAGCAAAAGTACCTTTCTTCTCTATTTCAGGTTCAGATTTCGTTGAAATGTTTGTTGGTGTCGGTGCTTCACGTGTACGTGACATGTTTGAGCAAGCTAAAAAATCAGCGCCTTGTATTATCTTTATCGATGAAATCGATGCTGTAGGTCGTCAACGTGGCGCTGGTATGGGTGGTGGTAATGATGAGCGTGAGCAAACACTTAACCAAATGTTAGTTGAAATGGATGGTTTTGAAGGTAATGAAGGTATCATCGTTATTGCCGCAACTAACCGTCCTGATGTATTAGATGCTGCATTATTACGTCCTGGACGTTTTGACCGTCAAGTTGTCGTTGGGTTACCTGATGTACGTGGACGTGAGCAAATATTAAAAGTACATATGCGTAAAATTCCTTTAGAGGAAGACGTAAAAGCAACGGTATTAGCACGTGGAACACCTGGTTTCTCTGGTGCTGATTTAGCTAACTTAGTGAACGAAGCGGCTTTATTTGCGGCACGTGGTAACAAACGTACTGTTTCAAAAGAAGATTTTGAACAAGCCCGTGATAAAATATTAATGGGTTCTGAGCGTCGTAGCTTGGTTATGACACCTAAAGATAAAGAGTCAACGGCTTATCATGAAGCGGGACATGCAATTGTAGCTAAACTAGTGCCACAGCATCACCCAATTCATAAAGTAACGATTATCCCTCGTGGACGTGCTTTAGGGGTTACTCAGTTCTTGCCTGAAGGGGATCAGATCTCACAAAACAAAGATGAGTTAGAAAGTAGTATCTCAGTTGCTTACGGGGGCCGAATTGCTGAAGAACTTATCTATGGTGCTCAGAAAGTATCAACGGGTGCATCGCAAGATATTAAACAAGCATCAGCAATTGCTCGAGCAATGGTTACTGAATGGGGCTTCTCTGAAAAACTAGGTCCTATCTTATTAACTGGAGAGCAAGGTAACTTACGTTCTAACGTGGTTTCTCATGAAACGGGTAAAATTATCGATGATGAAGTGAAAATCCTTATCGATACGAACTACAAACGTGCTTACAAACTATTAACTGATAACATTGATATTCTTCATGCAATGAAAGAAGCATTGATTAAATATGAAACTATCGATACAGATCAAGTTGATGATTTAATGGCTCGTGTGACAGTTCGCCCACCAAGTGATTGGGATAATGAGAAAGAAGTTGAATCAATTAAAGAGAAAAAATCAACAATTGATATGACCAGACCAGCAAAAGGTAAAGTAGATACTACTAAGAAAGAAAAAGTGGATACGACTAAAGCGCAAGACGTTACCGATGCTGAACAGAAACAAGATGTTTCATCAGAAGATGAAAAAGACAATAAATAAGTTATTGTTTTAATACTGACTTTAAAAAAACCTAAGCTTGCTTAGGTTTTTTTTAATCTGCATTTTATTTATTACCTTCAAAAAGAATAAGCCAATGATCTTAACTAGCCGCAATAAACAACTTTCATTGAAATACCCTCAGGTTATGGGGATTTTAAATGTTACGCCCGATTCCTTTTCCGATGGTGGGCAACATGCCCAGGTCGACAAAGCCATTGCACATGCTCAAAAGATGCTAGCGCAAGGAGCAACTATTATTGATATAGGTGGCGAGTCGACACGCCCCGGTGCAAGTGATGTGTTATTAAATGAAGAGTTAGACCGAGTGATTCCTGTTATTGAAGCGATTAAAAAAGAAAATGATTGTTGGATCTCAATTGATACCAGTAAAGCTGAGGTAATGACAGAGGCTGTTAAAGCCGGAGCGGATATTATTAATGATGTAAGAGCATTACAGGAGCCTGGAGCCTTACAAGCGGCTGTACAAGCAAATGTACCCGTTTGCTTAATGCATATGCAGGGGCAACCAAGAAGTATGCAAACAGCGCCTAATTATGATGATGTTGTTGCGCAAGTGAAGCAGTTTTTAATCACACGTAGTAAACAGTGTATTGAAGCGGGTATTGCTGCGGATAATATTATTATTGATTTAGGCTTTGGTTTTGGCAAATCACTTGAGCATAATTTTGAATTGTTAAATGCAACAGAAGCATTTTTAGATTTAGGCTTTCCCGTGCTAACTGGTGTTTCTCGTAAATCTATGTTTGGACAGTTATTAAATCGTGATATAACGGAGCGCTTAGCTGGAAGTTTAGCTGGAGCAATGATTGCAATGCAACAGGGCTCAAAAATTATTCGAGTTCATGATGTCGCTGAAACAGTTGATTTGATGAAAGTATTAAAACAGGTAAATACTTTTAAATAATATATAATTAGATAAATATTATTTAGGCTTTAACAGCGCTATTTACTTTAAAATAAGCAGATTGGTTTGTCAGCGACAACTCAATTTAAATTGCTTGTCACAGATAACAATAAGAGTTTTTATGAACAAAAAATATTTTGGTACCGATGGTATTCGTGGAAAAGTAGGGGAGTCATTAATTACCCCTGAATTTGCATTAAAATTAGGCTGGGCAGCAGGTCGAGTATTGGCAAAGTCAGGTAGTAAAAAGGTACTTATTGGTAAAGATCCTCGAATCTCAGGTTATATGCTTGAAGCGGCTTTACAGGCTGGTTTAACCTCTGCAGGAGTTGTACCTGCATTAGTTGGTCCAATGCCAACACCTGCGATTGCTTATTTAACTCATACTTTTCGTGCAACTGCCGGGATTGTGATCAGTGCGTCACACAACCCTTATTACGATAATGGCATTAAGTTCTTCTCTGAAGAGGGGACCAAATTATCAGAGAAAGTTGAGTTAGAGATTGAAGCTGAAATAGACAAAGAATTAAAATGTGTTGATAGCAGTGAAATGGGTAAAGCTTACCGTATTACCGATGCTGCGGGTCGTTATATTGAGTTTTGTAAAAGTACTTTCCCATCAGAATATGATTTAACAAACTTAAAAGTCGTTGTTGATTGTGCAAACGGCGCTACTTACCACATTGCACCGCTTGTTATTAGCGAGTTAGGTGCCGAAGTTATTGCCATGGGCGTTGAGCCTAATGGCGTTAATATTAACTTAAATTGTGGCGCAACAAGTATGGATGCGATTGCCGCTCGAGTGGTTGAAGAAAAAGCTGACTTTGGTATTGCTTTTGATGGCGATGGTGATCGAGTAATGATGGTTGACCATACTGGCTACGTGCTAGACGGTGATGAGCTTTTATATATTATTGCTCGTAATAAGTTACGTAAAGGGACATTAAATGGTGGTGCAGTAGGTACTAAAATGTCTAACTTAGGTTTAGAGCAAGCGCTTAAAACATTAGGTATCCCATTTGACCGTTCCGATGTTGGTGATCGACATGTAATGGAGCTAATGAAGAAAAATGGTTGGTCTATTGGTGCTGAAAACTCTGGCCATGTTATTTGTGCTGAGCATATCGGAACAGGTGATGGAATCGTTTCAGGTTTACAGGTGATTAGTGCAATGCAAGGCAGTCGTATGAGCTTGCATGATTTACGTCAAGGTATGCGTAAATACCCGCAAATATTAGAAAGTGTTCGTTATAATAATGCTATCGATCCGCTCAGCGATCCGGATGTGTTAGCTGAGTTAGCTAAAGTCGAAGAGATCTTAGGTGATCGTGGCCGTGTTTTATTAAGAAAGTCTGGTACAGAGCCGGTTTTCCGTGTGATGGTGGAAGCTGATGAAAGTGAAGAAACAGTAAGAGGTTATGCGGAATCAATTGCGAGTAAAGTAAAAGCGTAATTTTAAGGGATTTACTGTTCTAACCTTAGATTAAGTTACTCGCTGATGGTTTTTTATACGGTTTTACCGCGTAAACTTGAAAGCGAGTAATTTGTAGCAATATTCTCTTGTGATTTGTATCCGCATTGGGTAGTATTCGTCCGCTTCTTTGTGGGAGCAAATGAAGTTCAATAAGATAAATTAGGTAGTTTAAATATGTATGAGATACTGTTAGTTGTTTATATAATTGTTTCAGTTATTTTAGTTGGTTTTGTATTGATCCAGCAAGGTAAAGGAGCTGGCATGGGCGCTTCATTTGGCTCTGGCGCTTCAAACACAGTATTTGGTGCAGGCGGTTCAGGTAACTTTATGACTCGCACGACAGGTATTTTAGCATTAGCTTTTTTTGTAATCAGCTTAGTGTTAGGTAACCTTTCTAGTCATCATGTATCAACTAATGATGAATACTCTAATTTAGCAATTGAAGAAGCTGCTGAAGCGCCAGTAGAAGTTGATACTTCTTCTGAGATCCCAGAGTAATAGTTAACGCGGATATGGTGGAATTGGTAGACACGCAGCCTTGAGGGGGCTGTGGCTTAGGCCGTGAGAGTTCAAGTCTCTCTATCCGCACCAACTTTAGTTTTATAATTGCATTTGAAACACGATCTCGTTATAATACGCTCGTTTTCAAGGCATGAAGTAGAAGTCCTATTTTATACCTCATATAACAAAAATTTAATTTAAGTGTTCTTAACATTTAAATATAGTTCGGACGCGAAATAGAACAGTCTGGTAGAAAGTTAGTCGGGCTCTTTCTTAGCGGTAAAAGGCGAAGGTTGTAGATTCAAATCTTGCTCTCGCAACAAGTGATTTATCACTTTATAAAAGTTTTCGTTTGAATGTTATTATAATGTTTAAGCAATAGTTCGGACGCGAGATGGAGCAGTCTGGTAGCTCGTCGGGCTCATAACCCGAAGGTCGTAGGTTCAAATCCTGCTCTCGCAACCACATTCAAGTGTATGTTTTAAGGAAAGCTCGTCGGGCTCAACTCTTAATAAAACACTAGTGAAGCTGGTAGATTGACACGCCGTCTTCGCAAGTACTATTGAAGTTACTTGTACAATTAAAGTAAAGTTTCAATCGCGAAAGAAAGATTTAAATCTAACTTTTGCAACTACATTCGATATTGCGGAAACTAATGGCAATATCTTGTTTGATTTAATCAAACAAAACGAATGAAGCTCCAATTTATTGGGGCTTTTTTGTTATTTGCGTATTTGATTTTTTGAAAATACGTTTACTGACAACTTATGTTTATCAAAAATAAACATAAGTTGTTATTGAAATAGGGCTTTATGCCCTTTTTTTGTTTCTGAAAGGGGATAGATTTGGCAAGTTTAGAAGAGCGTCTAACGGAAATGTTAGCGCCAAGTGTAGAAGACCTTGGCTATGAGTTAGTTGGTATTGAATATATTCGAGCAGGTAAGCACTCGATGTTACGTGTTTATATTGATCAAGAAGCTGGCATTCTAGTTGATGATTGTGCAGCAGTAAGTCGTCAAGTAAGTGCGATCATGGATGTTGAAGATCCAATTACTAATGAATACACATTAGAAGTGTCTTCACCAGGTTTAGAAAGACCACTATTTACAGCACCTCAGTATGCAGCATTTATTGGCGAAGAAGTTAAAATTCAATTGCGTATGCCTATTCAAAACCGTCGTAGATGGAAAGGTGTAATAAGCAGCGTTGATGGTGAAATTATTTCCGTTGCTGTTGAGGGTAAAGAAGAGCGCTTTGCGCTGAGTAATATCCAAAAAGCAAATATAGTTCCAAAATTTGATTAATTAAGGCGTTAAAAATGAATAATAAAGAGATTTTATTGGTTGTTGAAGCGGTTTCAAACGAAAAAGGCTTACCGAGAGAAGCAATTTTTGAAGCGCTAGAAAGTGCACTGTCTATTGCCACGAAAAAGAAATATGAATTAGAGATTGAAGTGCGTGTTGATATCGACCGTGAAACAGGTAACTTCGATACTTATCGTCGTTGGTTAGTATTAGAGTCAGATGCTGAAATGGAGTATCCTGCTAAAGAGATGACTTTTGAAGCAGCTCAATACGACAATCCAGAGATTAAAGTCGGCGAATATATTGAAGATGAAATTGAGTCGGTAACATTTGACCGTATTACAACGCAAACAGCAAAACAAGTAATCGTACAAAAAGTACGTGAAGCTGAGCGTGCACAAGTTGTTGCTCAATATGCAGAACAAGAAGGTGAGTTAATCACTGGTGTTGTTAAGCGTATGACTCGTGATAGTATTTTATTAGATTTAGGCGCGAATGCAGAAGCAGTTATTTTCCGTGATGAAATGTTACCACGTGAAAGCTTCCGTCCAGGTGACCGTCTACGTGGTTTGTTATTCAAGGTTAGCCCTGAAGCTCGTGGTGCACAATTATTCATGACGCGTACACAACCACAAGTATTAGTTGAGTTGTTTCGTTTAGAAGTGCCTGAAATCGCAGAAGAAATGATTGACCTAATGGGCGCTGCTCGTGACCCAGGTTCTCGTGCTAAAATTGCGGTTAAATCAAACGATCAACGAATTGACCCAATTGGTGCTTGTGTTGGTATGCGTGGTGCACGTGTTCAAGCTGTTTCAAATGAGCTTGGCGGTGAGCGTGTTGATATTATCCTTTGGGATGAGAATCCTGCTCAATTTGCAATTAATGCGATGGCGCCAGCTGAAGTAGCATCAATTGTTGTTGATGAAGATACACACAGCATGGATATTGCTGTTGAAGAAGATAACTTAGCACAAGCGATTGGCCGTAACGGTCAAAACATTCGTTTAGCATCTCAACTAACAGGTTGGGAACTAAATGTAATGACAGTTGCAGAGTTACAAACTAAGCATCAAAATGAAGCAGACAAAGTGATTACAATGTTTACCAACGCATTAGAAATTGACGATGATTTTGCTGGTGTATTAGTTGAAGAAGGTTTTAGTTCTCTAGAAGAAATTGCTTACGTTCCAATTGAAGAGTTATTAGCTATTGATGGTCTTGAAGAAGAGATGGTTGAAGAGCTACGTACTCGTGCAAAAGACGTATTAGCAACTAAAGCGCTTGCTGCAGAAGAAAACTTGGAAGGTGCAAAACCTGCCGATGATTTATTAGCGCTTGAAAACTTAGAAAAGCATCTTGCATTTGTATTAGCAAGTAAAGGTGTTATCACATTAGAAGATTTAGCAGAACAAGCTGTTGATGATCTACTAGAGATTGAAGAACTAGATGCAGAGAAAGCAGCAGAGTTAATTATGGCTGCACGTAACATCTGTTGGTTTAGTGAAGATGCGTAATAGCGTCAGTATGGAGAAATAAATAATGTCAGAAATTCTATTAAAAGACCTCGCAAAAGATTTAAATAAATCTGAAGATGCTTTAGTTAAGCAGTTTGCAGCGGCAGGTATCACTAAAAAAGCTAGCGATAAAGTAAGTGTTGAAGAAAAAGAAAAATTAACGTCTTACCTTCAAAAGCAACATGGTGGTGAGCAAAAACAAAAAATGACTTTACAGCGTAAAACTAAATCAACGTTAAATGTTAAAGGTCAATCTAACGCAGTTAATGTTGAAGTTAGAAAGAAACGTACTTTTGTTAAGCGTACAGACGAAGAACTGCAAGCTGAAAAAGCGGCTGAGCAACAAGCAAAAGCTGAAAAAGAAGCTCAAATTCAAGCTGAATTAGACGCTAAAAAAGAACAAGCTGAAAAAGCATTAGCAGAAAAACTAGCGGCTAAGAAAGAAGCGGAAGAAAAAGCAAAAGCAGCTGCAGCAGCAAATAAGCAAAAACAAGCAGCGACTAAATCTGTAAAAACAGAAGAGCAAATACGTTTAGAAAAAGAAGCGGCTGATTTACAGAAAAAAGCAGAAGCTGAAGCGCTAGCTAAAATTGAAAAAGAAGCTGCATTACAAGCTGAAAATGCTAAAAAACTAGCAGAAGAAAATGCTGCTCGTTGGGCAAAAGAAGAAGCTGACCGTAAAGCAGCTGAAGGTGCTGATTACCATATCACTACATCGTCAGAAGCTCGTGCGGCTGAAGATTCGGTAGATGCTAAAGCTGAAGGTACAACTCACCGTAAAAAGAAAAAGAAAGTTGCGGATAAGCCACTTGAAACACCTTACTCACGTCGTAACAACCGTAATAATCGTCGTGGTAAGAAAGGTTCAACAGCAACACCTTCTGCACTTCAACAAGCATTTGAGAAACCAGCTGCTAAAGTTGAACGTGACGTTAAAATTGGTGAAACAATTTCAGTTGCAGAATTAGCAAATAAAATGGCTGTTAAAGCAACTGAAGTAATTAAAGTCATGATGAAGATGGGTGCAATGGCAACTATCAACCAAGTGATTGACCAAGAAACTGCAACTATCGTTGCTGAAGAAATGGGTCACAAAGTTATTTTAACAAAAGAAAATGAGTTAGAAGAATCAGTACTAGCTGAAGCGCAACAAGGTGGTGCTAAAACATCTCGAGCGCCTGTTGTTACTATCATGGGTCACGTTGACCACGGTAAAACATCATTACTTGACTACATTCGTCGTGCAAAAGTTGCTGACGGTGAAGCCGGTGGTATTACTCAACATATCGGTGCTTACCACGTAGACACAGATAAAGGTATGATCTCGTTCTTAGATACTCCTGGACACGCGGCATTTACGTCAATGCGTTCACGTGGTGCTAAAGCAACAGATATCGTTATCTTAGTAGTTGCAGCAGATGATGGTGTAATGCCACAAACTGTTGAAGCGATTCAACATGCTAAAGCTGCTGGTGTACCATTAATGGTTGCTGTGAATAAAATCGATAAAGAAGGTGTTGATTTTGACCGTGTTAAAACGGAACTTTCACAACATGACGTTATTTCAGAAGAATGGGGCGGTGAAAACATCTTCTCATACGTATCTGCAAAAGTAGGTACAGGTGTTGATGAACTATTAGATAGCATCCTACTACAAGCTGAAATGTTAGATTTAGAAGCAGTATCTACTGGTCCTGCATCTGGTGTTGTTATTGAATCTCGTCTTGATAAAGGTCGTGGTCCAGTTGCTTCTATCTTGGTACAACAAGGTGAACTTAAACAAGGCGATATCGTATTATGTGGTCTTGAGTACGGACGTGTTCGTGCAATGCGTGATGAAAATGGTAAGCCGATTGAATCTGCTGGTCCATCAATTCCTGTGGAAGTACTTGGTTTATCAGGTGTTCCGGAAGCGGGTGATGAAGCGACAGTGGTTAAAGATGAGAAGAAAGCACGTGAAGTTGCATTATACCGTCAAGGTAAATTCCGTGATATTAAACTAGCTCGTCAACAGAAAGCGAAACTTGAAAACATGTTCTCTAACATGGAAGCGGGTGAAGTATCTGAACTTAATGTTGTACTTAAGTCTGATGTTCAAGGTTCACTTGAAGCGATTTGTGAGTCACTAAACAAACTATCTACTGATGAAGTTAAAGTTAACATCATTGGTCGTGGTGTTGGTGGTATTACTGAAACTGATGCATCACTTGCTTCTGCTTCTGGTGCTATCGTTATCGGCTTTAACGTACGTGCTGATGCATCTGCACGTAAACTAATTGATAATGAAGCGGTTGAATTACGTTACTACAGCATCATCTATGATCTAATTGATGAAGTTCGCTCTGCGATGAGTGGTTTATTAGCACCTGAGTTCAGACAAGAAATTACAGGTATTGCTGATGTACGTGAAGTATTTAAATCACCTAAGATTGGCGCTATCGCTGGTTGTATGGTGACAGAGGGTACTATTAAGCGTAATAATCCAATTCGTGTACTACGTGAAAACGTGGTTATTTACGAAGGTGTACTTGAGTCACTGCGTCGCTTTAAAGATGATGCAAACGAAGTTCGTAACGGTGTTGAATGTGGTATCGGTGTTAAGAACTACAACGATGTACGTGTTGGCGACCAAATCGAAGTATTTGAAACTGTTGAAATTAAACGTTCTTTATAATTTCAGTTTTAAATAATTACTATTAATGGGGGCTTTTGCCTCCATTCTTATTTATACCCATTGCATTAAATGTATAATCCATAGTTATATTGATTATTTTTACTGTGTTATAGAGATAAGCTAAGGCTTATGTTGATAGGTTAATTTTTTAACCTTAGTCTGACAGGCTGTTTTAAAAGAGGCAGCTAAGCAAGTGAATGTGAGCAGTAAACTAGTCTTATTTATTATTATAATTGGTATTTATTGACGCTTAAAGAGCGTCATTTTAGGAGTTAAAAATGGCAAAAGAATATAGCCGTACTTCTCGTGTTTCTCAGCAAGTACAAAAAGAGCTTGCTCGAATTTTACAACAAGAAGTTAAAGATCCTCGCATCGGTATGGTAACCATATCTGGTGTTGATATTACGCGTGACTTAGCTTACGCAACCGTATTTGTCACCTTTTTAACGATTGGTGATCAAACAAATGAAGAATCATTAAAAGGCTTAAATGCCGCTTCTGGTTACATTCGTCGTTTATTAGGAAAAGCAATGCGTTTACGTATTGTACCGGAAATTCGTTTTACTTTTGATGAGACATTAACTGAAGGTTTACGTATTTCTGAATTGGTTAGTGGTGCAGTTAAAAACGATAAAGTGAAATTAAAAGAAGCTGGTCGTGAAGAAGATCAAGAAGAGGAAGCATAGTAATGGCAAAACGTGGAAAGGGTCGCCCGATTAATGGCATCGTTTTATTAGATAAACCTACGGACATCAGTTCCAATCATGCATTACAACGTGTTAAACGTATCTTCTTTGCACAAAAAGCAGGACATACTGGTGCATTAGATCCGCTTGCAACCGGTATGTTACCTGTCTGTTTAGGCGAAGCGACTAAGTTTTCGCAGTTTTTATTAGATTCAGATAAACGCTACACAGTAACCGCAACGCTAGGCGTTAGAACAGACACAAGCGACTCACAGGGTGATGTGGTTTGTGAAAAGCCTGTATCGGTTACGCAGGAGCAACTTGATATTGCACTGGATACGTTCCGTGGTGATATTGAACAAGTACCTTCTATGTATTCAGCCTTGAAATTCGAAGGTAAACCACTATATAAATATGCACGTGAAGGGATCACCATCGATCGTCCTGCTCGTCCTATTACTGTTTATGAAATTAACCAATTACGCTTTGAAGGTAATGAAGTTGATCTCGATATACACGTTAGTAAAGGGACTTATATTCGCACTATTGTTGATGACCTAGGTGAGTTATTAGGCTGTGGGGCACATGTTTCTATGTTGCGTCGTACGCAAGTTGCCGACTACCCATATCAACGTATGGTGACTATTGAAGAATTGGAAGCGTTAATTGTAAAAGCTAAAACAGAAGATATTAGCCCATACGATTTATTAGATCCGTTGTTATTAGAGATGGATACAGCAGTAAAAAATTATCCAGAAGTGAACATTTCAGATGAAATGGGCGCTTACGTATTGCATGGTCAACCAGTACAGGTCTTTGGTGCACCGGACAATACAATTGTTAGGATCACAGTAGGCGAGCAAAAAACCTTTATTGGTGTTGGGCAAATGAATGATGATGGATTAATTGCACCGAAACGATTAGCAAACTTAGATCTCTCTTAATTGTATTTCTAGTGAATGGGTATCAATATGACTAAATTAGATTTCTCTCAAATTAACAAAACTGCTGCTGACTCATTTAACCAGCAGCGTAACCTAATAAAACGCATTGCTAAAGGGCAGACAGTACTTTGTGATGCCTGTGATAAGCCATTAACGTTAACGGTACTTAGCGAAGGCGAAAGTGGCGTACAATGCAGTGAAGGTTGTACCCAGATTAATTTAGAACTCGAGCAATAAAAATCGAGTAAGGTAGTATATATGAGTTCAGAACTATATTTTATTTACGACTCTCATTGTCCATGGAGTTATGCAGCAACACCATTGGTGGTCGCATTGAGTGAAGCTTTTCCAGAAATGGAAATACATGCTTGGCATTGTGCAAACTATGATGGTGGTAATAGTGTTGGTTTCAATACGATTAAATCCGTTGAACGAGAAAGCGATGTCACTTTTTCACAGAAATATATGCGTTTTGTAGACAGCCCTAAAAACAGTATTATCAGTGCCAACTTATTAACCTGGCTAGCGACTAAGCAGTCGGATAAATTTTTGCCTGTGTTACAAGCGATGCAACATGAGCATTTTGTTGAAGGTAATTCATTAGGTAAAAAAATAGATTTCTTTGAATTATCAGAAGAGTTGAAGTTATCGATTCCAAACAAAGTATTCAAAGAAGAACTAAGCAAAGATGCGATGTTTGTACAGTCGGATATTAGTGAGCTTCAAGAGTTTATGGGAACAGCTGCATTTCCTGCTTTATTATTAGTACACAATGATAACGCTGTCTTATTAAACCATGCTCAATACTTGAGTAATCCTAAAAGCATCGTTTCAGATGTAAGTAAGCAATTACAAGATTAACTTGCCTACAGTGTTAACAGTAACCTGTTTTAATGACATTTTGCTGTTAACTCTTGCCTCCTCCTCGTAATACAATCTATTTCAAACTTGTTTACTTATCTAGCAACAGTTGTTCCTTTCATATCTTGTTTTCTTTTCTCTGTTCTTGTTGTTTGTAATTTTTAGTTGCTGGGTTTGTATCTTGCCGTATTATAAAACCAATATGTTTTCTTCTAATTTAGTGTAAAGAGAGTGATTATGTCCGATAGTTTTTTACTTTTTGATATTGAAGAAAAAGATAAAATTGCAGATAAAGTGTTACCCCTATTCGAAGAGGCGGTGTTACCTAGAGCGTGGGAAAAGCATCAAGTTCAATTTAATGAAGGAACACGAGTTTATGCTTATGTTAATGACCAACAAGCGGCTGATGTTATTGAGGCTGCAATAGAAGGGGGGTGGCAATTAGCTATTTTACCTCATCCTCAATCCATTTATGCAAAACGTGGTTTTTGCGGTCAAAGTAATCTCGAGTTAGCGATAAAGGGAGCTGAACAAAGTGAGCCTAAACAAGTTAGTTTAGTAAGGTGTAACGGACGCATTTTATTGAGTGAGTTAGTTTTTGGTGAGAGTTTTAATCTACTACCTAGTGCAAAAAGTTTAAACTTAATTGATAGGATTAAATTAGCGTGGACAAATGCCAATAAAATTCGTCAAGCTTGCCCACAAAAAATAACCATATCGACAGCGAATAATAATCAATTTACTACCGCAGCTTTAGGGGTTGTTATTGCCGCTCATGTCCATGATTCGTGGTTATCTAAGCACATCTTGCCTAATAGTCATATTAATGACGGTATGATTCATGCGATCGTTATTGCACCGCGTAGCATTATTGAATTATTACGCTTTATTACTATTTCAACGTTAGCGCGATATTATGCTTTACCACGCTTTCTCGGGTTAGTTAAAACAAAAGGCTTAACTGTTACTAATGGAGAGTCTTTAAACTATCAGATAGATGGACAGCAAGTACAGGCTGAGACGCTATCAATACAAACGGAAAACGAAGTATTAACATTGCTCGTTGGTGAGTCATTACCTATCATTGATACATCGAGTGTCGATAAAGAACAATGTAAAACGAGTAATTTACCGGTTGGTGAAGCAGTAGCCGGTATCGCCACTAAACCCTTGGCTTTTATTGCCCGTGCGGCCACCGAAGAGTTTAAAGATCTGTATCAATTACTAAGGGATAATGCGACTCCATCGGCAATATTTTTAACATTAATGGCGTTATCTACTTTATTGGCCAGTGTTGGTTTATTTGCAAGTTCGGCACCGGTTATTATAGGTGCAATGATTTTAGCTCCGCTGATGGGCCCAATTGTGTCTTTATCAATGGCGCTAACCAGACAAGACTCCTCTCTGTTAACAGCCAGTGCCAAAACCTTGAGCATTGGCATATTAGTTTCTTTAGGATTTTCATCGATTGCCAGTTTTATTATTCCAATGGAAATCATTACTCCTGAAATTGCTGCTAGATTAAGTCCTAGCTTATTAGACTTAGGCGTCGCTGTTATTTCAGGTATTGCCGCAGCCTATGCGCATGCACGTGTTGATGCTGCTAAAAGCTTAGCTGGAGTTGCAATTGCGGTGGCATTAGTCCCGCCTTTATCAGTGGCGGGCATTGGGATTGGTTGGGTAGATTACCATGTAGCGTGGGGTGCTTTATTATTATTTCTAACTAACTTAGCTGGGATTGTCTTTGCTGCTGCGTTAACTTTTTTAGCATTAGGTTATGCGCCTTTTACTCGTGCTAAAAAAGGCTTACTGATTGCGTTTATTGGCGTTGCGTTAGTTTCAATACCGTTAGTTTTTAGCTTTATGCGTTTAGCTGATGAAGCAACAATCATCCAGCAACTTGAAGGCAAACAAGTTGGAAAAATAACCTTAAGGGAAGTCACTGCAAATGCACTTAGCCCGATTAAAGTATCCGTTAAACTAGTAACCCCTGAAACACTAACCAGTGATAATTTAGATGCCGTCAAAAAAGCTATTGAAGTGCAACTTCAACAACAGGTGATTATGGAAGCGGAAGTGATTATTCGTCGTGAATAAATAGCATTGCTATCAATAAAAAGAACAGGCCTGAATATGTTAAAGTATTTCTTTTTTATAACTCACTAAGATGGTTTTATGTTTACACTCCGTCCGTATCAACAAGATGCTGTTAATGCAACTTTACATTATTTTCGTCGCTTTAGTTCGCCTGCCGTATTAGCGCTTTCTACCGGTGCAGGTAAAAGTTTAATTATTGCAGAGCTTGCTAGGATAGCGAAAGGGCGTGTGTTAGTACTTGCTCACGTTAAGGAGCTAGTAGAACAAAACCATGCAAAATATGAAAGTTATGGTGTTAAAGCATCTATTTTTTCAGCTGGATTAGGGCGTAAAGAAACCTCGCAGCAAGTGGTCTTTGCCTCTGTTCAATCGATAGTAAATAACCTGGATTTATTCGACGATGCTTTCTCATTATTGGTGATTGATGAATGTCATCGAGTGCCAATGCAGGGCGACTCAAGTTATCAAAAAGTGATTAAACACTTACAAGCTATCAACCCAAAGTTAAAGGTTTTAGGATTAACAGCCACTCCTTACCGCTTAGGTTTAGGCTGGATTTATCAATACCATACTCGAGGACAAGTGCGTAGTGAGAGCCCGCGTTTTTTCCGTGATTGTATCTTTGATTTACCAATCCGTTTTTTATTAGATGAGAAGTTTTTAACTGAGCCTAAAGTGATGGATATGGCGGTATTAAGTTATGACTTTTCACAAATATCACCCGCGAATACTGGTTCATATAAAGAATCAGACTTAAATAAAGTCATCGAAAAGTCCGGTAGAGCGACGCCAGAAATTATTAAGTCGGTGATAGCACATGCCAAAGATCGCCAAGGCGTTATGATTTTTGCCTCAACGGTAAAACATGCTCAGGAAATCATGGGTTATTTAGCAGAGCAAAGTGCAGCTTTAATCATTGGGGACACTGCCGGCCAAGATCGCGATAAAATTATTCAGGACTTTAAATTAAAAAAGATTAAGTACTTAGTAAATGTATCTGTTTTAACCACAGGTTTTGATGCACCACACGTCGACTTAATCGCTATTTTAAGACCAACGGAATCAATTAGTTTGTACCAACAAATTGTTGGGCGAGGGTTGCGTTTATCGGAAGGTAAAAAAGATTGTTTAGTGATGGAGTTTGCAGGGAACTGTTACGATCTATACCAACCAGAAGTGGGGCAAGAAAAGCCAGAGAGCGGTAGTGAAATTGTGAGTATTCCTTGTCCTGCTTGTCAGTTCACTAATAACTTTTGGGGTAAAGTCGATCCTGCTGGTTTTGTGATTGAGCATTATGGTCGTAAATGCCAAGGGTATTCTTTAAAAATAACAGAAGATGAACAGGGCAATAAATTTGAAGAGCGCGTGCATTGTGATTATCGTTTTCGCGCTAAATTTTGTGATCAGTGTGGATTAGATAACGATATCGCTGCTCGCGTCTGCGGTCACTGTGAGGCTGTATTAGTCGACCCCGATAAAAAACTACGCGAAGCATTAAAGTTAAAAGATGCGATGATTATTCGCTGTGATGATATACAACTTGAAGCCTCTAAAAATAAGCACGGTAAAAACCAGTTAAAAGTAACTTATTATGGTGGAGAAGGGCAAATTAGTGAGTTTTGGCAATTAACCACGGCCAAGCAAAAAGCAATGTTTTTACAGCGCTTTATCCAACCACATTTGATTGACCGTTTTCGCCCTTTTACCGAGTCTTCGGTAACCAAAGTGATTCAAAATGAACATAGGTTACAAGCACCTGAAATTGTTATTGCGCATAAGGTGGGACGATTTTGGCAGGTAAGAGATAAACTATTTAATATAGAGCAGTTTCCAAAAGCAGTGGAAGTATTACAGCAGATTGAGTCCTCACCAGCAGAAGCGTAACTAGGGAGGAACAGTCATCATAAAAGGTTATAGTGATCACTGTAAAAACCACTAAAGTAAATGTTCAGCTTTGCTACATATGTTGATTGTTCAAGAAGAGGATGGGTTGTAGAATCGATTTTACTTATTTGAATATCAGGTTGTTGAAGTAGAATATGGAAATTTCACAGTTAACGCGTATTAATATTAATTTATTAGTCACATTACAGGTGCTTTTACAGGAAAGAAATGCTTCATCTGCCGCAATAAGGTTGAACTTAAGCCAGTCGACGATCAGTAAAAATTTGTCACAACTGAGACATATTTTTAGTGACCCTTTATTTCATCGTATTTCTCACGGTCTAATGCCAACGCCCTTAGCACAAGAATTAGAGCCTAAATTAAATATTGCGGTTAATGCGATTAATGAAATCTTTTCCCCATTAGAGTTTGATCTTAAAGAATATAAAGGCTGTTTTAACCTTTCGATGCAAGAAAGTGCTTTTGAGTTTGTGTTATCAAAAGTGATGCAAAGAGTATTAGATGAAGCGCCTAATATGAGAATTAATACTTGGTTTAAAGATAATATTAGTATTGAGCAATTAAACCAAGGTCGCTTGGATTTTGTGATTATTCCTCATGACGTTGGACAACAAATTAACTTAAACAATCAACTGAATATTGACGAACTGTACCGAGACGAATTGGTTTGTTTAGTACGCGATAAAAATCCGGTTTTACAAAAAAAGTGGGATCAGCAGGCTTATTTAAATAGTAAACATATTCATGTTAAAGATAATGAGTTGGGGTTACCCATGTTTGACCAGTCTTTATCTAAATTAGGTTTTCAAAGGAATGTAATAGCACAAGTGCCTGACTTTAATGCAGCAACAAGTTTGTGCTGCCATTCTGACTTGGTATTTACAACCACTAAAAATTGGGCTGATTCAGCTTTAAAGTCTAAAGGGCTAGTTAAACTCGATTTACCTTGTCCATCTGAGCCTGTGGTTTATTCATTGATTTGGCATCAGCGTAGTGAAACAAATCATGCGCATAGTTGGTTAAGAACACAGTTATTAAGTCTCTTTAAAGCTTAACCCTTTTCACATATTGTCAGTAAATCAAGTTAAGCTGCAAAACTTGCTTTAATATTGAGCCTTATTTAAGGATCATAACGGCTACATTAAATAGCGTGTCTAAGATTTTCACGGTAAAAGCAGCTTCATTCAAGGCATAAATTGAGCTGCTTTAATAAGTAAAGTAGAGCACTATTTATTGGTATTAAATCCTCGTAAGGGTAATGTTTTAGCTTGTAACCAATTTTCAGCTGCGTATTCACATTCACCATCAGTCACATGTAATGTAAATGCTTGGCGAGATTTTGGTGAGCGATTAGGTGCACTGTAATGCGGTAATTGTCCTTGGAAGACGACTAAGCTACCCGCTTTAACCTCTACGCTTTTTCCGCTTTTTTCCGTTGGCCATGGCATATCATCCAACTGCACCATGGTGGTTTGTTTACCTTGTAAATTAAAGCGTTCACGTAATGGGCTTAAATGTCCACGAGGTTCAACCCAAAGACAACCATTCTCTAGCGTTGCGTCTTCAACTGCAAACCATAAGGTTACAACACTTTGTGGGGTGGTAAAAAAGAAACTAGCATCTTGATGCCAGTTAACAACACCGCCTATATTTGGTTGTTTAAAAATATACATAGATTGACGAATTTGTGGCGTGACCATGCCAATATCGGAGAGGATATCACCAAGTAGTTGTTGATGACTAAAAGCACTAAATACAGGATCGAGCTCATGCAAAGCATGGCCAATTTTGTTGATGCATAACGCACGCTCTTGCACTAATTGACCTTGTTCATTAAATGCTTCTTCCTCAAAAAAACATTTAATCTGTTCAGCAGAGTCTAAGAAGTAAGAGTCATCACTGCGATCATTATCATTGGTTGTAAATACATGATCTGGGCTATCTTCAGCCCATTGTTCAACTATTTTATTGGCACGTGCTTTGATTGCTTCTATTTCATCTAGAGGAATTACTTCATCCATTACGATGAAGCCTTGCTCATTATAATGTTTTATTTGCTCTGCTGATAACATGGGTCATTTCCTTGCTGATAAATTCAAGTATTTGTCAATTTAAATAGAGTAGGCTTTACTTTTATTTAACAAATATAACCTTAACCCAACATTTCTAATATTGAATAAAACGAATATCTATTTTTCCAAATAGGAATATTAAATAATGAGATAATAACGGTATTCTATTTCTATTTATTTGAGTTTAATGATCTTTGGCCGTAAAAATGCAGGGTAATTAAGCTCAATAGCTAATACTATCAACCTACTAATGCTAACAAGAGAGACTCAACATGAAGCTTAATTTTCATAAATCACTTTGGGAAGTAGAGTGTGCAAATGTAAGTGACTTAAACCATCACTTAGCGGTGATTCAGAATGAAGGTTATCAAGGAACAGAGTTGTTTTTACCTTTTTATAATATTGATCTTGATGCAACGCTTGAAGCACATGCATCGAGAGGCTTAGATATCATAACGGGTATTGCAACCGATGGAAAAGATCTACAGGCACATGTAGCGAGTCTGGTGAAACAAGTCGAATATGCCTCGTTATTTTCACCTAAGTTAATCAACTGCCATACTGGACGAGATATCTTTAGTTTGGAAGATAACCTCACTTTATTTAAAACGGCACTTGAATTAGAACAACAGTATGGGATTACTATCACTCATGAAACGCACCGCTTTAGACCTACTTTTAGCACCTTTGGGACAGAGCAAATTATTGATGCATTACCTGAATTAAAATTAAATTTAGATATAAGTCATTGGATGGTAGTGCATGAATCTGATTTAACAGACCAACAGGAACGATTAGATAAGTTATTTAAATCGGTTCATCATATTCATGGTCGAGTGGGCTATGAAGAAGGACCGCAGGTAACCGATCCTCAGCAAGCGTGTTGGCAAGAACACCTTATAAATCATACTCAATGTTGGCAGAAAGTGATTGATAATGCGTTAGCGCGTAAACAAGAAGCGTTCACGATTACTCCCGAGTTTGGCCCATTCCCTTATGCTCATAGAGATCCTACCACAGGTGATAATTTGACTAATATTTGGAAGGCCAATCGTTTTATGAAGCAGCATTTGTCAGAAAAATTAATTATTCCAACATAAAAATATCATTGTTAGGCTGTATCTTATGTTTGCATTGAATCAGCCTAGAATTGTATCGCTATTTTTTGTTTGTTAGAGTCTTTTACGAACAATATTTTTCCATAAAAAATCATTAAAATTAAGCAGTGATGACTGCATAAAAAGAAAGACTTATTACTTATTCAGTAGACTGATTTAAGGTGTTTAGATAGCAATGTTTTCAATATAAAGTCGTTTCTAAAAACGTTGAAATATCAGTTAAATGGAAACATTAAAGCGTATATTGAAAGGGTTGTGATCTTTTAAGAGTCAAGATACATATTGAAGTTTAATGTAGATAAAACAAGGTTAATTAATATGAATAAATTATTTTATATTCTGATTGCGATTGCTGTGATTATTGTTGTCGCATTTTTTGTGATGGGAATGGTCTCTAAAAAAGGTCAGGCACCCGGATTAAAAGAAGGGCATTTACAGGCCTGTGAGACGACTGATAATTGTGTGATCAGTGAAACTATTAATGGCCATCCTGCGACCATTGTGCCTCTATTATTTAGTGAAGAAAAAGCAGTGTTTATAGAAAAGCTTAAAAAGGCAATTGCAGCAATGGATGGCAAGATAGTAAAAGCAGAAGAATCTTATATTGCTGCAACATTCACCTCTGGTGTGTTTGGGTTTGTTGATGACCTCGAGTTGAGAGTGACTGATAATCAACAATTACATTTTAGATCTGCTTCTCGTGTTGGACGTAAAGATTTTGGTGCTAATAAAAAACGCATTGAGCAATTAAAAAGCTTATTAGTTGATTAAGCATTTAATAGGTAGACAAGCTAAACCTGATGCCCTTTATTATTGGAGAGTAAGATGAATAGCAAAAAAAACCAAATTATCAGTTGCTATGGCGGCGATCTTCGCTGGTTTGTTAAGTAGTACTCATGTTTACTCAGCGCCTGAGCAGGGTCCTGTTCATCCACCAGCGCCTGAAAACTCTGCTGAAAGTGCAGCTATTCAAGCTCGTTTAGGTGATACAGGAACATTGATGGGTAGTATTCCGATTCCCCAATCAGTAGAAACGTGTGGAAATGAGCCGGGGATAACACGGTTAATTTGTTTAATTGATCTTTTGAAGTCCAATGTTTCCGAGGATTTATTAGCATTAATGCAATTAGATTATACCAATTATATTAAATAAGTGATCTAAATTTTACGCAGAAAAAATGACTT